>JAISMZ010000203.1 GCA_031276475.1 Coriobacteriales bacterium | reverse complement strand
ACGTATCCGAGGTTGGAGATGATGTTCATCACCGGCATCATCAGGCCGGAGAGGAAGTTCGCCCGCCAGGCGGCGGTGTAGAGCCGGTTGTTGCTTTGCGAGAACTGCTCCAGCGCCTGGCGCTCGCCGTTAAAGGCGCGGACGATGGTGTGCGTCGCAAAATTCTCCTCGACCATCCCGTTGACCTCGCCGAGATAGTCCTGCTGGGCGACGAAGTGGCGCTGCGAACGGCGGATGATCAGCATCACGATGCCGGCCGAAAGCGGCAGCGTCACCAAAGCGATAAGCGTCATCGCCCAGCTGATGGAAAGCATCATTACCAAAATGCCGAGCAGCGTGGTGACCGAGGTGATCAGCTGGGTGATGGACTGGTTGAGGCATTGCTGGATGGCGTCCACATCGTTGGTGATACGGCTCATCACGTCGCCGGTGGCCACCTTGTCGTAATAGGAGAAGGGCAGGCGCATGATCTTCTCGTCCAGGTCGCGGCGCAGTTGGTAGCAGATCTTGTTGGCCACGCCCGTCATCAGAAAACCCTGGACGAACTGGAACAGCGCGCTTATCAGGTAGAGGCCGCACAAAAAAAGCAGGGTCTGAGCGATGGCGCTAAAATCCGGGCCGTCGCCCGTGCCCGCGATCTTGGCCATGATGCCGGAGAACAGCTCGGTGGTGGCCGTGCCAAGAATCTTTGGACCGAGGATCATGAACAGCGTTGAGGCGATGGCAAAGATGATTACCACGACGACCGCGCGCCGGTGCCCGCCAAGGTAGCGCAGTAGTTTGAGCAGGCTGCCCTTTGGGTCGCGGGGCTTCTCGGTAGCCATTGTCTGCGCTGGTCCACGGCCCATCGGCCCGCGACGACGCGGGGTGGTGGTACGAGCCGCCTGGGCCTTGCGCAGCTGCTGGCGGCGGGCATCGGCGCCGGCGGCGGGCGATGCAGCTGTGGAGGAGGACGGCGCAGCTGTGGAGGAAGACGGCGCACTCTGCTCGCGGCGGGCGTCGTCACTCATCGGAATCACCTGCCGGGGCGGCCGCCGCTGGTGCCGTGGGAGCGCCCGCCGCCGGTGCCGCCAGCTGCGAATGGGCGATCTGGGCGTATGCCTCGCAGCTTTCAAGCAGCTCCTCGTGGCGGCCCTGGCCAACGATGCGTCCGTCGTCAATGACGTATATCTGGTCGGCATCGCGGATGGTGTTCACGCGCTGGGCGACGATTATCAGCGTCGCGTTGGCGGTGTAGGCGGCCAAGGCGCGGCGCAGGGCGGCATCGGTGGCAAAGTCCAACGCCGAGAAGCTGTCGTCAAAGAGATAGATGTCGGGGTTGATGGCCAGGGCACGGGCGATGGAGATGCGCTGGCGCTGGCCGCCGGAGACATTGCTGCCGCCCTGGGATACCGGTGCGTCAAAGCCCTCGGGCAAAGCCTCGATGAAGTCTTCGGCCTGGGCGACCGCAGCAATTTTTGCCACGTCCGCCTCCGGAGCGCCATAGGCGATGTTGCTGGCGACAGTGCCGGCCATCAGCACGCTTTGCTGGGGCACGTAACCGATATGCGCGCGCAGTTCGTGCTGAGAAAGCGTACGTACATCCACGCCGCCCACCAACACCGCACCGGCAGTGACATCGTAAAAGCGCGGGATCAGGTTGAGTATCGTAGACTTTCCTGAGCCGGTGGAGCCGATGAAGGCGGTTGTCTGGCCGGGGCGGGCGATAAATGAGATGGATTGAAGCGCGTCAGTCTCCCCCCCTTGATATCTGAAGCTGACGTCGCGAAACTCAACCTCGCCGCGCCGAGACTCATCCATCAGCGCCGGTTTTGGCGGGTCGAGGACGGTTGGCTCAGTCTGCAGGACCTCGGCGATGCGCTTGGCCGAGACCTGAGCGCGCGGCAAAAAGACGAAGATCATGGCGATGAACATGAAGGAGGTGATAATTTGCATCACGTATTGCATGTAGGCCATCATGTCGCCAACCTGCATCTGTGAGGCGGCAACCTGCTGCGAGCCGACCCAGATGACCAGTGCCGTCAGGCCGTTCATCAACAGCATCAGTGTGGGCATCATGAAGGTCATCGCCCGGTTGACGAACAGCGTGGTGCGCGTCAGGTCGCGGTTGGCCGCATCAAAGCGTTTTCTCTCAAAATCCGAGCGCGAAAACGCGCGAACTACCATCAGCCCAACCAGGCTTTCGCGAGCGACGAGGTTCACGCGGTCGACCAGGGTCTGCATGATCTGGAACTTGGGCATTACGATGGCCGCCAAAACGCCAATGATGCCCAGCAGCAAAACCACCGCCAGACCGATGAGCCAACTCATGGCAACGGATTTGGAGAGCGCCATCGCCGTGGCACCAATTCCCATGATCGGCGCGTAACAGATCATCCTGATGCCGAGGGTGACCAGCATCTGCATCACGGTGACGTCGTTGGTGGAACGCGTAATAAGTGAAGCTGTGGAGAAACGGTCAAACTCGGCGTGCGAGAAGCGGGAAACCTTCTCAAAAACCGCAGCGCGCAGGTCGCGGGCAACACCGGCGCCAACGCGCGCCGAGATAAAGCCAACCAGAACCGTGGCCAGGCCAGAAAGGGCAGTGACCAGCAGCATTATCAGGCCGATGCGCAAAATGTAGCTCATCTCAATCGCGCCCATGTCGCGGCCCAACTCGCGATAGAAGGCTGCGGTGAGCAGCGTCGCGCTCTGGCCGCGCAGGGCTGGATCGATGCCTTCGGCCTGACGGGCAGCGTCGCGATGCCACTGCTCGGGCAGCTGTTGCAGCAGGGGCTGGAGTTGGTAGAGCACGGAGAGGTCGATCTGTTGGAGGTCGGGCTGTTGGAGGTCGGGCTGTTGGAGGTCGGGGGCGGGGGCGCCGGATGCGTCACCACTGAGAGCAGGGGCGCCGCCCTCAATTCCAGTCTGCTGCGCGCGCTGGAGCAGACCGAGCAGCGTCCAGGCGGCCTTGCCAAAAGCCGCGTCCAACTGGGTGAGGTTTTGCGCAGAAATATCGCTGGTAAGCAAATAGACCGGCTCGCTTGCGGCCTTGGGCCAGGTGTCGGAAAGCGGCCGATCACCAGCAGCGGAGCCGCCCCTTTCGTCAGCGCCGGCGGCTGCCCCGTCAGCAGCGGTCTTTGCGTCTGAGCTGAGATGATAGCTCTGCTCCAACAGACCCCTGTCCTCATCACTCATAAAGTCTTCGATGAAATCGTGCCCCTCTTTGGAGATCGCGCGTGGCGCGACCTCCTCCACACCGCCTTTTTGAATACCTGTGTTGACTATGTCGCTCATCAGATTGGGCAGGTTGAGGTCGCAGATAGCCTGCACGAACAGCAGCACGACGGCCAGGCAGACAGCCCCCAGAAATGGCACCATGAAATGCCTCAGCCTAAGCATCGCCAGCCTTCTGCTCAAGATTTGCGGTAGCGGAGGGGTACGTCCCTCTGTGCTCGCATTCCGCTTATGTCTGACAGACGGGCCCGTCGGATTTGACAGGGCCCGTCTGTCACCGTCAACTCACACAGACGCTCAAAAAGCGTTGCGCGTTTGTTAAAAAAGCGATTTACTTCAGGGTCACAGCTCCGCCGGCATCTTTCAGCTTGCCCTCAGCCTCTTCTGCCTTGGCCTTGTCAACGCCTTCGAGAATGGTCTTCGGGGCGCTTTCAACCGTCTCCTTGGCTTCCTTCAGCCCCAGACCGGTGAGCTCGCGAACGACCTTGATGACGGCGATCTTGTTGTCGCCAAAGCCTTCCAACACAACGTCAAAGCTGGTCTTCTCCTCAGCTTCAGCGGCCTCGGCAGCCGGCGCGGCCGCAGCAACTGCCACCGGTGCGGCAGCAGAGACTCCAAATACCTCTTCCAGCTCCTTAACCAGCTCGGAGAGTTCCAGCGCGGGCATGGCCTTTAAGGCCTCGATGATATCTTCTTTGCTAACAGCCATTATTGGCTCCTTTCGTCAAAAATACTAATATAATATTTCTACAGTACAGTTGCTCTTTCAGCCGGCGCTGCCGGGCGCTGCCGAGGTCTTTTGGCCACGGCGCCCCTCAACAGCCAAGCTATGCGGCCTTGTCGGCCACGGCCTGCAGGGTGCGGACGAACTTCTCGGGTACCGCGTTGAGCACCCGAACCACACCGACCAGCGGGTTGCTGATAGTACCCAGCAGTTTGGCCAGAAGCTCTTCGCGCGAGGGCAGATCGGCGATGGCCAGCACCGCCTGGGCGCTTACCGGCTGCTTGTCGAGCATGCCGCCTTTTATCTGAAGCGCCTCGTTGGCCTTGGCAAAAACCTTAACAGCCTTGGCCGACTCAACCGGGTCGCCACTGACAAAGACGAAGGCCGAAGGACCCTCAAGCACCGCTCCCAGCTCGGGCAGCTCAAGCTCGGTTAAGGCCCGCTCCATCAGCGAGTTCTTGTAGATCTTAATCTGCGCGCCGACCTTGCGGATCTGCGCACGCAACTCCTCGGACTGCTTGACGCTTAAGCCTCGGTAATCGACGATCCAGACGGCATCAGCGGCGCTGAGGTCGTCTTTGATCCGGGCCACGGCGGCAAATTTCTCCTGATTTGGCATATAACACCTCCTTCACAAATAGAAAAACCTTCGCTACCGGGTAGGAAGGTCTCTACTGCGAGGGGTAAACCGCCTTGCTTAAAGACCACCTCGGCGGGCGGGATGCGTGATCCCATTACGTCTTTGCGAGCGCCCTGCACGTGTTGTTTGCGGTGGGCGACATCGGCATCTGACACCGGCTGTCTAAGGTAGCGCTGTATACGATTAACGGACGGTGTCATTCTCGCAGATCAGGAGGGCAACGTCAAATCGAGGGGCGTAAACGGGGACACCGGACATAATGGGAAGTTACCGGGAAGTTACCGTTCTTCTTCCGATATCGGATAAACCGTTCAGACGGGGGTAGAAAGTGGGACGGTAACAATGGGAACGCGTCGCTTTAGGAAGAGATGGCTTTTAGAGAAACCCCCGCAGATTGGCCTGGTGGCGCCATTGTCGAATGAGGGGCGGCCTGCAGCACCGCTCCCCCACAGCTTGCACAGACGGTGGCGCCAGGATCATTGTGCGCACCGCAGCTCAGGCAGGTTCCGGGAGTCCAGCTCGTAAATCGGGGTTCGCCGCGACACCTGCCGCAGTTTACACAGACATAACCACACATATCCTACTTCTTTCCCCGTTCTTGTCACACTCATTATGCTGTCGTGGGTAATTGTACCATGTTCCCTTTCATGCTACCATACAGCCAGCGGTTTTCTCCGCACTGAATCATTAAGAGAGGAGTGTGCCATGAAGTATCATTGTACGATCTGTGGCTATATCTACGACCCGGCCAACGGCGATCCCGAAAACGACATTGCCCCCGGCACTGCCTTTGAGGATCTGCCCGACAATTGGATCTGCCCGCTCTGCGGTGTGGGCAGGGATATGTTCGAGCAGGATTGAGCAGATACCGGCCGCACCCGAGCAGCCTCCCCCGACCCCGGGGCCCCCTTTGCTGCTGGTTTGCGGCGACCGCCCGGATACGACGACTGCTCAACTGCAGCCACCGCCCGACTGCGGCCACCGCCAAAAATAACACCACTCGAACCCGAAGAGGAAGCACAATATGAACCAACTCAGCGAGCATGTCTACATCACCAGCGTGTTGAATCCCTCAATGCGCACCTTTGACGTCACGATGCACACCGAATACGGCACCAGCTACAATTCCTATATCATTAAAGGTGGGGATAAGATCGCCCTGGTGGAGGCCTCACACGCCAGCTTTGCGGCCTATCATTTTGATAATATCACCGAGGTCATCGGCGATGCGGCTCCCGACTATCTGATCCTCAACCACTGCGAACCCGACCACTCGGGCAGCGTCGCCAAGCTGTTGGATCGTTATCCCAATATCACCATCGTCACCAGCAAGGCCGGCTCGCTGTACCTGAAGCAGATCACCAACCGCGACGACTATCAGCTGATAACGCCCCAAGACGGTGACAGCCTGAGCCTTGGAGACGTTTCGCTGCGCTTTATATCCGCGCCTATGCTGCACTGGCCCGACACGATGTTTTCCTGGCTGGAGGCCGACAGGGTGCTCTTCTGCGGCGACTTCCTCGGTGCGCATTTCTGCGAGCCGCAGCTGATTGACTCCAAGGTGCTTGACACCCACGATTACCGCAAGGCCGTTAAGCAATACTACGATGCGATCATGTCCCCCTTTGCCGAATACGTCCTGGCCGGTCTGGACAAAATGGCCGCGCTCGACGTGCTCTACGCGGCCAATAGCCACGGCCCGGTATTGACCCGCGGCGTAATGTTGGAGTGGGTTCAGGAGCAATACCGTGCTTGGTCCAGCAGGTGGCCGAGCGTTAACCTGCGGATCCCTGTCTTTTACGCCAGCGCCTACGGCAACACCATGCGTCTGGCAAAAACCATCGCCCACGGCATCACCGACGTTCTGCCCGACGCCGAGGTCACCTGCTACAGCATCAACGAACACAGCCTGGAGTTCCTCTCTCAGGCGCTGAACAACTCCGACGCCTTCCTCGTGGGCTCAACAACCATCAACCGCGACGCCGTACCGCCAATCTGGAACCTTATGGCGAGCATTGAGGCCGTGGGCATCGCCAAACGCCCTAGCG
>JAISMZ010000192.1 GCA_031276475.1 Coriobacteriales bacterium | reverse complement strand
GTGCGGATGGTGGTTGAGGAGCTGCGCAACGAGCGGGTGGACGTCATCCAATGGGACAGCGACCCGAGCCGCTTTGTGGCCAACGCGCTCTCGCCGGCGCAGGTCACGCGGGTGCTGATTAACGACACCTCCAATTATGCCACGGTGATAGTGCCGGACGACCAGCTGTCGCTGGCGATTGGCAAGGAGGGGCAAAACGCCCGCTTGGCCGCCCGTCTTACCGGCTGGCATATCGACATCAAGAGTGCTTCGCTGGCCAGCGATTTACCGGAGATGATCACCACCCTGTTTGACGAGGAGGAGACCGCCGACAGCGACGCTGGCCGCTGTGAGTACGTCTCGGCCGACGGCGTGCGCTGTCGCAACCATGCCCGCCCCGGCTCGCGCTTTTGCGGCGTGCACGAAAACGCGGTGCTTGGCGAGACGGCTGGTGACATTGCAGGTATCGCCGATGTTGCCAACGCCACCAAACAGGTGGAACATGCCCTGGCCAGCGAGGACGCCTTTGAGGCCGACGGTGACGAGGCCACAGAGCGCCAGGTCTTTGACGCCGCTCGTGACGCTGTCAGCTTGGTCGAAGACGAGCTTACGGTTGACGAGGCTGCCCATCTGGAAGACGAGTTAGGCGAGGTGGCCGCCGAGGTGTTCACCGAAAAAGCTGCCTCGGGCATCGATGTTACCAACAGCGAGGTCGCTGCGGATAAGGCAGCCGGGCGCTAGCCGACCGCCGGTGCCAGGCGGCACCGGCTGAGTGCTGGCCACAGCGCCAGGCGTTATACGGAGGAGTACCGAGTGTCAGCAGGAAAGGCAACCGTGAGCAGGAAGCAACAGGGACAGACAGCGCGCAAGTCGCCTTTACGTACCTGCGTGGCCTGCCGGCGCATCAGCGACAAGCGCGAAGTGCTGCGCTTCGTGCGCGGGGCCGACGGCCGAGTGGTGTTTGATCCGACCGGCCGTGTTGCCGGTCGCGGTGCCTACGTCTGTGCCAGCCCGGAATGCCTTGAGAAGGCACAAAAGACTCGTGGCCTGGAACGGGCCTTGAAAATACGGCTTTCCGATGATGATTATCAGAGGTTGGCAGAGGATTTGAGAGCGGTGGTATATGGCAACAGTCAGAGTGCATGAGCTAGCCAAGGAGTTCAATATGAGCTCCAAGGAGTTGCTGGCGCATCTCCAGAAGATGAAGATTCCGGCCAAGGGCCACTCGTCAACGCTGGTGGACGCCTACGTCGACCGCATCCGCAAACAGCTGGAGCCGGAGTTGGCGGCGCGCAGGGCTGCCGCAGAGGCAAAAGCTGCGGAGAAGGCCGCTCGCGAGGCTGCCGCCGAAGCTGCCAAGGCTGCTCAGGCCGCTGCCGCCGAGCAGGCTGTCGCCGAGCAGGCCGCCGATGACGCTGCGGCCGCCGAGGTTGCCGCTGCCGGTGCTGCGGCCGCCGAGGTTGCCGAAGCCGCCGCCGAAGCCGTCCGGGCCGCCGCCCGGCAGGCCGCTGAAGTCGCCGCCGCCGGCGCCGCGGCCAAAGCAGATGCTGCGGCTGACGCCGAGGCAGCTGACGCCGCGGCAGCCGCCGAAGCCGCCCAGGAAGCCCAGCGCCTTGCCGCCGAACAGGCCGCACGCAAGGCTGAGGTTGAGCGCGAGCGGGCGCAACGCGAGAAGGAGCGGGTCGAGCGCGAGGCGGCCGAAGCTGAGGCTGCGGCCGCGGCAAGCCAGGCAGCGGTGCCGCAAAGCGAAACGATTAAGAAGATACCGCGGTTCTCCGGACTGCTTTCGCAGATTGAAGCTGAGCGCGACCGTCTGGAGGCAGAGAAGCGCCGACAGGCCGAGCAAAAGACTGCCACACGCGACAGCGCTGCGCGTGGTGTTGCTGCGCGCGGCGCGGGCGCCACTCCAGCTGCGGATGCTGAGGACGGACGCAAGGGCAGGGGTCGCAAAGGTAAGGCTGCCGCTGGAGCAGCGGGTGCTACCGCGGGAGCGGGTGTTTTGGGTGCTGTGGAGACGGGCAAAGGCTCCGGGCGCAAAAACCGTGCGGCGCAACCAGCTATACAGACTAACGATTTAAGTGACGAAGCCGTGGAGATCGACCGCTATCGCAAGATGGCCCTGGCCGCCGAGCAGCTTCAGCGCGAGAAGGTGCTGGCCGACGCCCGCGCCGCCGTTGAGGCCGCGGCCGATGAGGGCGGTGGCCGTCGCAAGAAGCGCAAGGAAAAACGCGCCCAGGAAGCCAAGGAACGTGCTGTTGAGGAGGCCATCGAGAAGGGGCTGGATCCCGAGCTGGTACTCGACGACTCCGTTGTTCAAATCTCCACCGGTACTACCGTGCAGGAATTTGCGGACGCCTTAGGCCTGCCCTCCAAGGACATCGTCAAGCGACTCTTCTTGTTGGGTACGCCGCTTACAGTAACTCAGACGATGGGCGATGACCTGGTGGAGCTGATCGCTGACGACCTGGAGCGCAAGGTACGCATCGTCAGCCCCGAGGAGGAATACGCCGTTCAGGTAAGCGATAATCCCGCCGACCTCAGGGCGCGCCCGCCGGTGGTGACGGTGATGGGCCACGTTGATCACGGCAAGACCTCGCTGCTCGACGCGATTCGCGAAACCGGTGTGGTGCAGACCGAGGCCGGCGGCATCACCCAGCACATCGGTGCCTCGGTAGCCTTTATCAACGACCGCCAGATCACCTTTATTGACACTCCGGGTCACGAGGCCTTTACCGCCATGCGCGCCCGCGGCGCTGCTGTGACCGACGTCGTGGTGTTGGTGGTGGCCGCTGACGACGGCGTGATGCCCCAGACTATCGAGGCGATAAACCACGCCAAGGCCGCCGGTGTGCCCATCGTCGTGGCTGTGAACAAGATTGACAAGCCCGGCGCCACCCCCGACCGCGTGCGCCAGGAGCTCTCGGAGCACGGCATCATCCCCGAGGAATGGGGTGGCCAGAATATGTTTGTGGACGTCTCCGCCAAACAGCGCACGGGGATAGACGACCTGTTGGAGATGATCCTCCTACAGGCCGATGTCTTGGAGCTCAAGGCCAATCCCGACGCCCTCGCCTCCGGTTTTGTGATCGAGGCAAAGCTAGACAAGGGGCGCGGCCCAGTTGCTACGGTGCTGGTGCAGCGCGGTACGCTGCGGGTGGGTGACGCGGTGGTTGTGGGTACGACCTTTGGCCGCGTGCGTGCCCTGGTAGATCCCAAGGGCGCAAATGTGGAGGAGGCACTGCCGGCCGACCCTGTGGAGATCCTCGGTCTTGGCGCGGTACCTGCCGCTGGTGATGAGTTCCGCGTCTTTGCTGAGGAGCGCGACGCGCGCAGCCTGGCCGAGGATCGCGCCTTGCGTCAGCGCCTGGCCGAGCAGCAGAAGAAGTCCCACGTTACGCTGGAAGACCTCTTCTCGCGCATTGAGCAGGACAAGCTCTCTGAGCTGAACCTCGTGGTCAAGGCCGACGTTCAGGGCTCCATTGAGGCATTGCAGGACGCGCTGGACAAGATGGATCAAAGCGAGGTGCGAATCAACGTCATTCATTCTGCGGTCGGCGGCATCACCGAGACAGACGTCACGCTGGCCACCGCCTCGGATGCGGTGATCGTCGGCTTTAACGTACGGCCATCGGCCAAGGCCAAACAGGCGGCCGAGCGCGAAAAGGTCGAGATCAAGACCTACAAGGTGATCTACCAGGCGATAGAGGAGATCAACGCCGCGCGCGTGGGTCTGCTCTCACCGCAGATCGTTGAGGAGGAGACCGGCATGGCCGAGGTTCGTGAAACCTTTAAGGTACCCAAGGTAGGTACCGTCGCGGGCTGCATGGTGGAGACCGGCGAGATCGGCCGCGATGACAAAGTGCGCATCGTCCGCGACGGCACGGTGGTCTTTGAGGGTGCGCTGGCGTCGCTTCGGCGCTTTAAGGAGGACGTCCGCAGCGTCAAGGCCGGTTATGAGTGCGGCATCGGTATCGAGAACTATCAGGACGTGAAGGTTGGCGATGTGTTGGAGACCTATCGCGTTAAAGAGGTGGCGCGGTTAAGCTGAGTGCTGCCGTGCAATAGAAGAGGTGTCAGCCTGAAATGAGACAGACAGCACAATCACGCAAGGTTAACGAGGCGGCGCGGGCGGCTCTGGCCAAGCTGCTGCTCACCGAGATCTCCGACCCGCGCCTGACTTTGGTGACGATAACCGAGGTGGAGGTTTCAAAGGACCGTGGCGTGGCCAACGTTTATGTTAGCACCGACGCCGGCCGCTACGACGAAGTCAGTGCCGGCCTGGCCAGCGCCAAGGGGCGCCTGCGTTCCCTGCTCGGCGCCGAGTTGGGCTGGCGGGTGACTCCTGAACTGCGCTTTTATATTGACGAGGGCGTCGATCACGCTCAGACGATAGCCGCCGTTTTGCACCAGGGAGCTGCTGATGAGTAACTCGCGCGTTGGCAGCCCCGAGGCGGTATTGGCCGAGTTGGTGGGTGTGCGCAGCGCCGCCATCTGTGGGCACGTCAATCCCGACGGCGACTGTCTGGGCTCCAACCTGGCCTTAGCTGAGCTGCTGCGAGCCTTGGGAATTCAGACGAGCAGCCTTTTGGCACAGCCCAGTCCTCCTCCAGATCTGTATGCCTTTCTTGAGGGTTATGAGTTTATTGCCGCGGCGGATTATACCCAGACGCCGGATCTGTTTATTATTGTGGACGCGCCCAGTTTGGAGCGCATCGGCGACGCTGCAGCGATTTTTAAGCGGGCACGACGAACCTTGGTGATAGACCATCATCCGGAATACGCGGGCGTGGCCGACCTGTATTTTGGCGACGTTTATGCCCCGGCCACGGCATCGCTGGTCTGGCAGCTGATAGAGGCCAGCGGTATTCAGCCGAATCGCCGAATGGCAGAATATTGCTATGTGGCTATTATGACTGATACTGGTAGATTCTCATTTCAGAATACTGATGCCGAGGCCTTTGAGCAGGCCGCGCGAATGGTTCATCTGGGTGCGCGCCCGACCTGGCTGAGCCAGCGGGTCTACGAGAACAAGCCGATAGGAGCCGTGCGCCTGGAGTCACGGCTGGTGGAGCGGATACATTTTGCCTGCGCCGGCGCCGTGGTCTACTCCTGGATCAACGAGCAGGATTTTAGCGATTTTTCGGTCAGCCGCGACGACACCGAGGGCCTACCGACCATCCTGCGCTCACTGGCCGGCGTGGAAGTGGCGGCCTTGCTGCGCGAGGAGACGGGGAGCGTGCGGGTTAACCTGCGCTCGCGTGCTGGCTTGGATGTGGGCGCCTTTGCCCGTGCCCACGGCGGCGGCGGTCACGAGGCGGCGGCCGGCCTGACTTTGCAGATGACCTTGGCCGAGGCGCTGGAGTCCTTCATTCCGCAGCTGGTCGAGCTGGTTTGCAAGGAGTAAATGATGTCTGAACGGCAGCTCCCTAAGCCCAAGCGCGGCGCGACCCGGTTGTGCGGTGTGCTGGCGGTGGATAAGCCCGCCGGCATGACCTCTCACGACGTGGTCGATCGGCTGCGCTGGATTACTGGCGAGGGGCGCATCGGCCACGCAGGAACCCTCGATCCAGATGCCACCGGCTTGCTACTGATCTGCATCGGGCCGGCCACCAAGCGCTCTGAGAAGCTGATGGAGCACGACAAGACCTACGAGGCGCGCGTCGTTTTTGGTGCGGCTACCACTACTGACGACGCCGCCGGTGAGATTTTGCGTACGGCAGCCGTGCCTGCGGAGGTGGCCGATGCCGATTTTGCGCGCCTGGTGCTTGCGAGCTTCCTCGGCGAGCAACAGCAGCTGCCACCGCAGTTTGCGGCGATAAAAAAAGACGGACGCAAGGCCTATGAGTTGGCCCGCAAAGGGGAGAAGGTCGAGCTGGAGCCGCGCAGTGTAGTGTTTCATGAGATTGACCTGTTGGGTACAGGGGCCGAGTACTGGGACATCCGCGCCCGCGTATCCAAGGGCACCTATCTGCGCGCTTTGGCCCGCGACCTCGGCGAGGCTGTGGGCAGTGCCGCTCATCTGGGTCAGCTGCGGCGGACGCGCATTGGCAGAGTTGCCGTTGAGCGGGCGCAGACCCTGGAGCAGTTGGAGCAGCTGGGGCGCCTGGGACAGGGAGGCGAGCTGATGCGTTTTTGGCTGACACGGGATGAGCTGGCATGATTGAGCAGGGAGATTCCGAAGGCGCAGTGGAGGCGGGCAGAAGCGCTGCGAGTTCGGTTGAGGCGTTGCCCGCTGCCGCTGGTGCTGCCACCGCGCCGCTGCCCGCCACCGCCGCGACTGGCGCTGATGCCGCTGCTGCCGCGCCGCTGCCCGCCGTACTCGCCATCGGCGTCTTTGACGGGTTGCATCGAGGCCACCGCTATCTGCTTGACAGGACGCTCGCTGACGCTCGCGAGCGCGGTCTGCCCGCCTGGGTACTGACCTTCAATTGCGATCCCGACGAGTTGTTCAAGCCCGCTGAGCAGCTGGCCAAGCTCTCCACCAACGCCGAGCGCCTGGCCCGTCTGGAGCAAAGCGGCGTGGACGGCGTATGGGCCGTCAACTTTAACGCGAAGCTGGCCGCCCTGGAACCACGCGCCTTCCTGAATAACGTGGTCGCCGGGGCTTTTTTGCCGCAGGCCATTCATGTGGGTGCGGATTTTCGCTTTGGTGCAAGCGGCAGCGGCTCGGCTGATGAGCTCAGGCGCTGGGGTAGGGCAGCGGGCTGTGCCATCAATGCTCATCAGCTGCTTTGCAACAGCGGCCAACCGATTACCGCAACGCGCATTCGCAACCTGCTTGCTGGCGGTGATGTTCAGACCGCCGCCGAATTGCTGCAAAAACCCTATCGGGTTTGTGCGACCGTCGTCGCCGGCCGGCACGTCGGTACGGCGCTGGGATTTCCCACGGCCAACTTAGCCATCGACCCCGCGCTGGCCAAAGTCGCCGACGGCGTCTACGCCGCTCTGGCGTACCTGCCCGATGGCAGGCGCTGTCCGGCGGCAGTCTCGGTGGGCGTGCCCGCGACTTTTGGCGATCTGCCTGCGACGACCGAAGCGACGCTGCTCGATTATCCCGCAGATGCCGGCGATCTTTATGGAGAAGATATCATCTTGGCGTATTATCGCTACCTGCGACCAATGCAGGCTTTTGCCGGCGTTGAGGAGCTAAAAGCCGCCATCGCCCACAATGTGGTCCAGACTCGCGAGCTCTTTGCCGACGGCCTGCCCGA
>JAISMZ010000118.1 GCA_031276475.1 Coriobacteriales bacterium | reverse complement strand
TAAAAGGGAGTAAAGATGTAAGACAATCAGCGGGCAGCATCCAAGATCCTCGCACCCACAGCAAGCAGTTAACTCGCAGCGGCCAACTGCGCTCTTAAGGTACGGGTAACGTAGTCGCTGACCGACAAATCTTCCATTTTTGCTAGCTCTTTTGCTATGGTAACATCATCAGCATTCAGTACGATAATGGATTTGCGCTCCTTTGCAAAAACCCCTTGGCCGTTTGTGTCAACAGGCGGATCCGTTAAAGTGAGTTCCTCATCAAGCCGGTCATAGTATTTTTCGTCAATAGCCATATTACTCACCTCCACTCAACAGTTGCAAATACACCTTTCGGCATTTCATCAGATGAAACAGGGATTATACCATTGCGGGAGAGCGTGGTGGATACAAGAATCAGCTCACCTGCGCTCCCTCCGCCCGCCTGTGCTAAGATTTACCCAGGAGGTTGCCATGGGCCTTTACGAACGAATGCTCCAACTCTCGCACCAGGGCTTTGCCTGCGCGCAGGTGATGATGCAGCTGGTGCTCGACGCCGAGGACAAACAGGATCCCGACCTGATCCGCAGCGTTGGTGCCCTGAACAACGGCGTGCGCGACAATGCGCTGCTCTGCGGCGCCTTTCTTGGCGGAGCCTGCGTGATCTCCTATTACACCGGCCAGGGCGAGCCGGACGAGATGGCTGACCCCGCCTGCGATGAGCTTACCCAGGAGTTGTACCGCTGGTTTGTGGAGGAGGTCGCCGCGCCACGGGGTGGCACAACCTGCCCGCAGATGCTGCATAACGACAACGCGAACAAGCTGATAGTCTGTCCGGACGCGGTGGAGCGCACTTTTAACAAGGCCATCGAGCTTCTTGAAGAGAGGGATCTGGTTTAGGATGGCGCAGGTCTACCTGAACAACGCCGCCACATCCTGGCCCAAGGCACCCGGCGTTGCCGAGGCCGTGGCCGGCGCGGTAACCGAGCTACCGGGCGCTGCCAACCGCGGCGGCCTTGAGGATTTTGACGTCTTTGCGGCCGTCCGTCAGCAGCTGGCTCGCGTTATGGGTATAAGCGATTATAATCGTATAGCGCTGGGATCCAACGCCACCTGGGGCTTAAACGCCGCAATCTTTGGGTTGGACTTAAAACCGGGTGACCGTGTCCTTACCACCACAGCCGAGCACAACTCCGTGCTGAGGCCGCTGTTTGCCCTCAGCCAAAGCTTGGGTGTTCAGGTTGAGTACCTGCCCACAGATGCCACAGGGCGCGTCTCGCCGCAGGCCTGGGAGGTGGCGCTGGAGCGACTGCGGCCGCGGCTTTGTGTGGTCACGCACGCCTCCAATGTAAGCGGCGCTGCCAACGACGCGGCGGCACTTACGGCTCTGTCCCACGCACGCGGCGCCAAGCTGCTGCTGGATATGTCGCAGACGCTGGGCTGGCTGGACTGCTCGCTGGAGGCCTGGGGAGTGGATATGGCGGCCTTTACCGGGCACAAATACCTGCTGGGGCCCCAGGGCACGGGCGGCCTCTATCTGCGTCCGGGTCTGGAGCTGAGCCCGCATCTGGTGGGAGGCACCGGCATCCATTCCGACCTGGACACCATGCCCGCGCAGATGCCGGGGCATCTGGAGGCCGGCACCAATAACGAGCCGGGCTTCCACGGCCTGCTGGCGGCTCTGCGCTGGGCGGCAGACAATCCCGTCGCAGAGGATCGCGAGGCGACCCTGGCCAGGCTGGAGCGCCTGGAGAGC
This sequence comes from Coriobacteriales bacterium, assembly GCA_031276475.1. GTDB lineage: Bacteria > Actinomycetota > Coriobacteriia > Coriobacteriales > UBA8131 > JAISMZ01. The sequence goes on along the minus strand of JAISMZ010000118.1, from coordinate 2,636 downwards.
GGGCTTGCGGCCCTTGGCGCCGCGGTCGTCAGTCCCGGCAGGCCCTGTACGCCGGTGCTTTCCTTTACCTTAGGGAGCTTTGCGCCCGACCTCATCGGCGCCACTCTGCGCGACAGCTACGACATCCTGGTGCGAACCGGCCTGCACTGCGCACCAAAGATATTCTCCTCGTTGGGGATAAATCCAAAAAGCGGCAGCGTGCGCGTCAGCCTCTCACGCTTTAACAGCGACGATGACATCACCGCGCTGCTCGACGCCCTGGCCGAGATAGTCGCGGCCGGCCCGGAGTGGCTGTAATGCACTACGAGGCAAAAAAATTGGAGAACTGCTTTGCGGACGCCGAGAACTACGAGTACCGCATCGCCATCTCCGGCGAGCGATTCAGCAGGCTTTTGGCCGAACAGCCAGAGGCCGAGCTGCGCGTTAACGAGCGCCTCCGCCGCCCGACCTTCATCGCCGCGCTGCCCGACGGCACACGGATCAAAGGCGAGCTGGCCAAAGAGCTGATCCGGGTAATCTACACGCCCGAGAAGGTCGCTACGCAAAAAGCCGCCTTTGAGGCCTGGCTTAGCGGCCTGGAGTAGCTTGCATTGCGGGCGCCGCCAACGCCTCTACAACCGCAACAGCTCCCGAACGCCACCAAAGCCGTGCTCGCTGTCCTTCATCAGGCGCGCCGTGGCCTTCTTCTCGCATTCGTCGCAAAGCGGCTCTGCCGGCTCTCCGCGCTTGTCGCGCAAGAACTCAAACTGCGCGCGCGTGATGTAGGGCTTGCCACATTGGCCGCAGCGCAGCAGCTCAAAGGTCTTGTTCCAGATGGTAAAGTCCTCCTCGGTCGCCGAAAAGGCAATCGCGCCGGTCGGGCAGACGTGCGCGCAGGAGCCGCAGCCAACGCATTCCGGCGTCTGCTCGTGATACGGCGTGGCAATCTCTTTGGTGGTGCCGCGATTGACCTTGGCAATCGCGCCGGTGCCCAAAAGCTCGCAGGCCGTGGTGCAGCGGCCGCAGAGCACGCACTTATCGCCATCGGGTTTATCGGCCAGTCGCGGCAGTGCAACGCCCATGAACTTGGCCATCTGAGTAATCACCTCAGCATTGGGCGCCAGGTGATGCAGCAGGGTCAGGATCACGCCGCGCTGCTCCTTAATAGTGTCACTTTGCGTATGTACTTCAATCTCGCCCTCCACCGGATAGATGCAGGAAACCACCACCTTGCTGCGGCCACGCTGAACGACCTCAACAATGCAGAGCCTGCAGGCGCCCAGCCCGCCGAGCCCCTGGTGAAAGCAGAGCGTGGGGATGAAGATGCCGTTGCGCTTGCAGACTTCCAGCAAGAACTCGCCCTTCTCGCATTCGCAAACCTTGCCGTCTATCGTGATTTGGATGACCCCGCTCATTTGGCCACCTCCAACTCTTCTCGCGTATGGGGAAAGACCGCGTCAAAGCGGCAGGCGTCGCGACACGAGCCGCAGGCGATGCAGCCGCTGGCCTCAATCTCGTAGGGCACGCCCTTCTCGCCGTGGATAATACCCACCGGGCAGGCGCGCGCACAGGCCGAGCAGCTGGTGCATTTGTCGGCGTCGATGCCGTAGACGGTCAGCTTGGCACAGACGCCGGCCGGGCAGCGGTGCTCGCGGATGTGCGCCTCGTACTCGTCGCGAAAGTGCTCGATGGTCGAGAGCACGGGGTTGGCGGCGGACTGGCCAAGGGCACAAAGCGACGCACTCTGCAGCGTTTGGCCCAGCCGCTCCAAGACCTCCAAATCGCCTTCTTCGCCGCGGCCTTCGGTGATGTCGGTAAGTATCCGCAGCATCTGGCGCAGGCCTTCGCGGCATGGCGTGCATTTGCCGCAGCTCTCCTCGGCCAGGAAGTTAACGTAGTAACGCGCGACCTCAACCATGCAATCGTGGTCGTCCATGACAATCATCCCGCCGGAGCCCATCATCGCGCCCTTCTCGGTGAGCGAGTCAAAGTCAACCTGCAGATCGAGCCACTTCTCGGGGATGCAGCCACCGGAAGGACCGCCGGTCTGCACCGCCTTAAAGGGCCGGCCGCGCTTGATGCCGCCGCCGATGTCAAAGATCAGATGGCGCAGCGTGACGCCCATCTCCACCTCCACCAGACCGGTGCGGTTGACCTTGCCTACCAGCGAGAAGACCTTCGTCCCCGACGAGCCATCGGTGCCCAGGCGGGCATACTCTGCGCCGCCGTGGCTGAGGATGTAAGGGATGTTGGCCAGGGTCTCAACGTTGTTCAAAACGGTGGGCTGATCCCACAGCCCGCGCTGCACGGAGCGAATGTATTTGGCCCGCGGCTCGCCAACCCGGCCCTCAATGGAGGCCATCAGCGCCGTGGACTCGCCGCAGACAAAGGCGCCGCCGCCGCGGACGATCTCCAGGTGCAGCCGGCGGCCACTGCCAAGGATATTGTTGCCGAGAAAACCGCGCTCCTCAGCGTCGGCGATCGCCTTGCTGATGTGCTCTAAGGCCAGGCCGTACTCGTCACGGATGTAGAAGAAGCCGCGCTCGGCTCCCACCGCCCAAGCGGCGATGGCCAGGCCCTCAACCACCGAATGCGGGTCGCCCTCGAGGATCGAGCGGTCCATGAAGGCACCGGGGTCGCCCTCGTCGCCGTTACAG
>JAISMZ010000117.1 GCA_031276475.1 Coriobacteriales bacterium | reverse complement strand
CCGAAAGGTCTCGGGTTCAGTGAGAATGAGGTCTCGTCTTGTCTGCGCGCCCTATCCGGCGTCCCTTCACCGCGACGGGGAGGGGGCATTTTGCCCCTCTGATCTGACAATACCCGTTTTCTCGCAAACGACAAAGCTCACACCAACCAACAGCACACCTGCCGCGCCTGCATCTGCGGACGCGCCTGGCTTTACGCCGTCGTCAGGGCGCGCGTAAGCACAGGGTCTGCCGGCATCTTTTACGCTGCTGGCACTGTTGGTTTTGCTGTTGAGAATGAACCCGCACCCGGCGACCTTTGGCTTGCGGGGCAGGCGAGCGACACGCACCCGCCCAAAAGACAGGCGACTGAGAAGCGCCGATGAAGGAGGATGTTGACGATGTCCAAGACGAGAAGACCCGCCGTAGCGAGCAGTACGGGTATGGGGAGCAGGGCGTTGGCGGAGGCTGTGTTCCCGGGTTTTAGGCTGAGAAAAATCATTTCCGTCTTGTTGGGGGTGGCGCTGTGTATCTCACTGATTCCAACTCAAATTGCTTGGGCGGACACAACTAGGTTAACTGTTGTGACAGAGGGCAAAACCTTTGAGCAGGCCGGGCTATCGGTAGAGAATAACAACGCAGACGTCAGCGCTGCAGGTGTAAGCGCAAAAGTAACGGTGACAGTCAGCAGAACCGATGGAGAACCACTCACGTTGGATTGGCTTCAGGCAAACGTGAGCAGTATTACTATCAATGGAAATGTCATTGATTTCAGCGCATTTAACAAGAGCTCACAAGTAAAATTTCATCCTGATGGCACAACGGGGAGCACCGATAACTCTTTGGGCTTCTTGGTTGATAAGCCGGGAATGAATATTGTTGTTGCGAAGGGGAAACCTCTCGCAGTGTCTGTTGAAGTGAAACTAGTGTTTCCTACAGAATATGATAATTCGGAACAGAAAGCCATAACGGTATCGAGCTCGGACGAGAGCAAAGGAACCGCGACTTCTAAAGTGGTGACAGGAGGCAACACCCACACCCTCACGGCGACGCCCGAAATCGGCTATGGGTTAGACTACTGGGAGTATAAGGGTGAGAGTACAAACGGCGAATGGGTTGAGGCTCCGGGTTCACAGCAAAAATCGACATACACGGTTACGCTGACTGAGGATCGCGAGTACAAAGCTGTGTTCGGACTTGCCCGCATACTATACGGGGACGTCGCTATGATAAGGCTCAACAACGAATACGAGCCCATCGGCAGAGACTCGATGCCTGCCGAAAATAGTACGGTGAAGGAAGGCGACCCCGTAAAAATATACTTTCAAACCGCGATACCGTGCGATTTCCCCGACGGTTATCGGCTCGAAGTCAAAGCATATAAGGGCGGATACCAAGGCGATGCGCCGGAGGAAGATAATCGCTTCTATTTCAACAAGGGAAACGCGCCAAGGCAATACGCTAATCATTTCAGCGTTGGCAACCTGACACTTGAAGAAGTTCCGTATATGACGCATTTTACCGTCGGCTACCAAATCAACGATGGGCCGTGGGCGTACAAAACATACGCTCTTAACGGAGCGATTCTTCAGGATACGGTAAAAGCGGCTCGCTATGCCGCGCTCGAGGCGCTTCAAGTCCACTACGAGACGACCTACGGCGAGCCCGACACAAGCGCCAGCAAAAGCGACACCCCGGAATTGCTCGAAAGCGAGCTGTACCTTAAATATTCCAAGGTTCGCTATCTGCTGCGGAACGCCTATGAAAAGGCGTACAATGAAATCCGCCGGGTTGCGCCTACGGCGGAGTCGATCGAGGCAGCGCTAAGCGCCGCCAAGACGGACTTCGCGCGGATCGCGGCAATCGTGGGGCTTGCGGAGCTGCCTAACGGCGCGGAACCGTATCCGCACAAGAAAATCGCGGTAAACCTACCGGGCGCGCCCGGGTTCGGATACGTTCCGATGCCGGAGGCTGCGTTCCGCAGCTACGACGCGAACGCCTGGGGCGCGTTAAAAGCCGCGCTTGAAAGCCGCTATCCGGGTCAATGGTCGATTGAATTGGCCGCATCGTCGACCGAGGACGGCGTGTATTTGGTGAACATACTGCCATTCGGCGGGAAAGGCGTGTATAACGGGACGAGCAATGTGAGCGCCATATGCTACGCTCTGAACGGCGTCTACGCGAATGGATTTTCGATCCAGACGCTCAGCGACCGCGACGCGATATTCATCGGCGCCTCGGAGAACGGACAGTTCCCGGAACTGGCGAACCGCCCGGACAAATCCGACCTTGTGTGGGCGCTTGCGGCGCTGAACGATTTGCACGGCGCGGCGGCGCTTGCGGACGTTCCAGCCTATGTCGAGGCGTTGGCAATCGGCACGAAAGGCTGGGACGCGCCGGGCTATAACATAAACAGCGGCAAGGCGGTTCAGCAAAAGATTGTCGACGACGCGTTATCGGCGCTGTTCGCGGCGTTCCCGACAGAGGTTGCGGCGATGACGCGGTACGACCTGCCGGACGACGTTATGAACGTTATGCAGCTAATCGCGGCAATTGGCGACATAACGCCGGATAGCGGTGCGGCGATCGCGGCGGCTCGGGCGGCTTATAACGCGCTTTTGAGCGGCGATCAGGCAAAAGTTCCCAACTATGCAATGCTGACGGAGGCGGAAGCGGCTTACGCGCTGCTGACCGCGCCCGCCGCGGAATACAAAGCCGCGCTGACGGACGTGGTGGAGAACAATTTAAGCAAGCTGACGCTCGCGGTTTCGCCGGTCGGCGGCGAGTGGGCGGTGGTTGCGGCGGCGCGGTCGGGCGCGGAGCTGCCAAACGCTACGAGTTACCTCGCCGCGCTGGACGCGCAGCTTAACTCTGGCGCGTTGGGTGACGCGAGCAAATACACGGACTACGCGCGGATCGCGCTCGCGCTGACCGCGCTCGGCAAGGATGCGTCAAGTTATGCAGTTACTAACAAAACTTACCCTATTGCGGAGAAACTTACAGACTACGACGAGGTCGCAAAACAGGGCATAAACGGTTCGATATTCGCGCTGCTGGCACTGGATTCCAAGCCGTATCTGTCCGAAAATACGGCAATTCGTAATCAGTACGTGCAGTACCTGCTGGAGGCGGAGATTCCTGGCGGCGGATGGACGCTGTCGGGTACAACTGCCGACCCCGACGTGACCGCGATGGCGCTGCAATCTCTGGCGAAGTATCGCGGCGAGAGCGGCGTTAACGCGGCGATAGAGCGCGGGCTTGCCGCGCTGAAATCGTTGCAGGACACGGCTCACGGCGGGTTCTACAGTTATAGCCAATACAACTCGGAGAGCGCGGCGCAGATCGTCGTCGCGCTGACCGCGCTCGGGATTGACCCGGCGGGCGCGGATTGGACGGTTGGCGATGGCGCGAATCCGCTGACAGCGCTCCTGACGTTTTACGACGCAAGCGCTCACGGCTTTCGCCACGCGCTTAGCGGCGGCGCAAACCAGATGGCGACGGAACAAGCGGCGTGCGCGTTAGTCGCGTTTGACCGCTTTACCGAAAACCGCAACGGGCTCTACGATATGTCAGACGCGCGCGAGAGCTCTGCGGTTGGCTCCGACGTCGCGGCGGCAAAATCGGCGGTCGAGAGCGCGGTCTACGCGGCGGCGCAAGCCGACGCTACCGACGCGGAGAGCGCGAAGTCGGCGGTAGGGGCTATCGTCAACGCGCTGAACTTGAAAGGCGTGACGGCGACTGTCAACGCTGGAGTATTCACGGCGGCGATTGCCGGGACTTCCGAAGTTCCAAATGGAACGAACGGCGGCTATACGTTCACCGTAACCCTAAACGATGGCGCGGGAACGGAGCTCACGACCACGCAACTCACGCTGACCATCGCCGCAACCCCCTACGCGCCACCGAGTGCTATCACGGTTAAGTTCCGGCTGATCGGCGATACGGCACACGAGCTGACGGACGCTCCGCAGTACGCGGACTGGATAGCGGAGCGCGAGGTGACGCTTAAGGGCGCGGGGTCGTTCAAGGTCTACGACGCCTTTGTGAAGGCGGTGGCCGACGCCGGCCTTTCACAGGTTGGGGCTGAGGGCAACTATGTCTCCTCCATTAGTAAAGAAGGCACCGTGCTTTCTGAGTTTGGCAACGGCAGCCCCACATCGGGCTGGAAGTACCTGGTAAACGGCGTTTATGCCTCGGAGGGGCTAAAGGACAAGGTCATCCAAAACGGCGACAGCATCACCTGGCACTACGTTAACGACTACCCGGCAGAGGACGCGGCCTGGCGTGCTGCGCTGCCGGAGGTTCCCCGGCTAAGCTCCATCAAGGTGGTCAAGCTGCCCAACAAGAGCGCCTACGCAAGCGGCGAGCAGCTAAAGCTCACCGGCCTTGAGCTGGAGGTGGGCTTTGCAGGTGGTGCTGTGGCAAGGATAGCCTACAGCTCGCCGGCGCGCTTTGCCAGCCTGCCAGCGCATAACTCCGCGCTTGCCAGCGCGGGCACCGTGCCGGTCGTGCTCAGTTACCAGGGATGCCGCGCGAGCTTTTCCGTGCTGGTCAGTGAGGCCATAGTGCCGCCGCCTCCCGGTGGGCTTGTTGATAAGGCGGCGCTTGTTGCCACCATTGCCCGCGCCGAGGCACTCGTGGGGTCAGGCTATACGGCCGCGAGCTGGACGGCGTTGCAGGCGGCGCTGACTCAGGCGCTTGAATACAGGGCGGACACGGCGGCCACGCAAGAAGACGTTGATGCCCGCGACGCGGCTCTGAACCAGGCCATCGCGACTTTGCAGCCGGGGCAGTTGGCCACCTCGCCGGTCAGCTACAGCGCCGCCTTAAGCTCAGGACTTGGCTATCTGGCCAACACCGCTACCGCTCCGTCTGTCGGCACCCTCGGCGGGGACTGGTCGGTCATCGCCCTGGCCAGAGGCGAGGCCGCCGCAGTGAGTAAAAGCTATTATGATAGTTATTATCAGCGCGTGGTGGACTACGTAAAAGCCGCGGGCACGGCAAAGCTTTCCGCCACCAAGTCCACAGAGAACTCCCGGGTGATACTCGCTTTCTGTGCTTTGGATAAGGACGTCAGCGATGTGGGCGGCTATGACCTGCTGGCGCCTTTCGCCGACTTTGATTGGGTGATAAAACAGGGCATTAACGGAGCTGCCTTTGCCCTGTTGGCGCTGGACGCTACCGGGCGCGATGTCTCGGTTAGATCAGGCCTGGGTGCGGCGGCTGCTGCGCTTGAGGTCCCGAGCCTGCGCACGGCACTGTTGCAAGGCGACGGCGCGCTGGGCACGACCGCCGCCCTGCCCTCACTGCGCGCGGTACTCATCGACCACATCCTCGAAAGCGAGCTCGCAGGAGGCGGCTGGGCGCTTAATGGCATCACAGCCGACGTGGATACTACCGCGATGGTTCTGCAGGCCCTTGCCCCCTATGGCAAGAGCGGTTCAGCGGCGTTTCGCGCTGACGTGAGGGCGGCACTGGCTCGCGCCGTCGCCGCTCTTGCCACGGCGCAGGCTTCAACGGGCGGCTATCTGTCAACCTGGGGTGATGACTGTGCAGAAAGCGTCGCCCAGGTGATTATCGCGCTGTCTGCCTGTGGCATAGACGCGCAGACTGATCCGCGCTTTGTAAAGCCCGCCGGAAACCCGATAAGCGCCCTGCTCGGCTTTCAGACCGCAAATGGCGGCTTCAGCCACACCAGAGCCGCCGCAGTAGATCCCATGGCGAGCGACCAGGCAAACCTGGCTCTGGTGGCCTACGCTCGCCTGAAAAGCAACAAGAACGCTCTGTTTGACATGAGTGACAGCTTTGTTGCCGGCTCGGGCGACAGGCAGGGCGGCGAGCAGTCCAGGGACAACGAAAAAAGCGATGCGGAGAAGAACGGTACTGGGGCTAACAGCGGCAGTCAGGGTGATCCGAGCACAGCAGCCGCCTCGGCTGCTGGCACCGGTGCAGGCTCTGGTGCCTCTAACGGTACCAGCGGCTTTGGTGGGAGTGCGGCGGCCTCTGCCAACCCCGCCAGCAACAGCGAAAGCCCCGCAGCTGCCTCGCCGACGCTTGCCCCTCTGACTCCCGGCGTGCGTGGCTGGGCAGATGCGGCAAACATTGCTGAGAAGATCAGTGATGCCGACGTAGCCCTGGCAGCGCCAACAGAGTCTGACCTCACGCTATCGTTGCCAGCAGTTTTAGTCATCGCCAGCATCGTTGCCCTGGCAAGCCTTGCTGGCGGCATTGGTATTGGGCGCATCAGCGCAAGGCGCAAGGAGGAGGTGCAGTGATTTAAGCCGTCCCTCTGCCTCCCTAGCGCGTATGCGCCGGCTGGTGTCCCCAATAAAAACTTAACAGCGGGCGTTTTGCGTTGCGGGACGTGCGGGCCTCCTCCACAGGACCAAAGGCTGCCTGCAGGCTGGCGGCGGCGATTCGCATGGCGGCGTCGGGGCGGCGCAGGTATTCTTCGGTGGAGCGCATTGCGGTTAGCGAGCCGGGCACGGCCGAGAGGTAGCGCACAGCGGCGTTAAGCTCGCGGGCGGTCTGCACGTGCAGGGCGGCGCCTAGGGAGGTCAGCATTCGGGCGTTGGTCTTCTCCTGCCCGTAGGCCCGTCCCACCAACAGCATCGGCGTCTCGGTGCACAGGCACTCGGTTACCGTCAGGCCGCCGGGCTTGCAGATCATGAAGTCCGAGGCCGCCATCAGGCGGGCCACGTCCTCGGTGTAGCCAATTGCGATGGCGTTGTTCATCCCGTGGCTGGCAAAGTAGTTCTCCAGCTCGGTGTGGTAATCCTCGTCACAGCCCGTCAGTATCGCCAGATGCAGGTTTTCCTGAGCGGCCAGGCCAGGCAGCGCGTCTTTGAGTATCTCGCGAAAGCGCACGTAGGGTTGGCGCAGCGTAGCGCCGGCCAGCACCAGCGCAATATTGCGGTCCAGCGGGATGTTCCAACGCCGACGTACCTCGTCGCGGTTGTAACCAAGGCGAAACTCCGCTCGTGCCGGTATGCCGGTGAGCAGGATGTTAGCCTCGGGAACCTTGCGTGCCAACAGCGTCTCGACCATGCTCTCGGTGGCTACGCAGTAGAGGTCGGCGTAAAGGTGCGGCCACATCCCCTCCACTTCGTAGTCGGTGGGCACGCAGATCACCGGAAAGCTCTGGCGGCTTATCATCCGTGCGCCCACCGCGCAGTTGGCCGCCGTGATGTGGGTGGTGATAATCGCCGCCGGCTGCGTTTCGCGCACCCATTGGGTGAAGCGGGGAAACATCAGGTGCGACCAGACGGTGCCGCCGGCCCAAAGCAGCCGCCCAGTCAGCCAGTAGCGCCAGGTGATGTCGTAGTACGGCCGCGTCCAACCCGTAAAGCTGGAGGCGGTCTTGTTGCCGTCAAACTTGATGCGCCCAAAATCGAGAATGTCAAACAGCTCAACCTGCATGTCGCCGGGAAAGGCGGGGTAGCGCTCGCAGAGGGTGCTGCGCATCTGCTCCAGCGCCTGAACGATTGCCTCGGCTGCCACCTTGTGCCCGCTGCCCACGCTGGCGTGCACAACGGCGATGGTCGGGCGCGGATTGGGGATCAGGCCGGGCTGTTTTGGGGCGCTGCTGGCGTCGTGGGCGGTGCCGATGTGGCTGCGAGGATTGTTGGTGCCGCCCCGAGCGCCGTTGCCGCCCCCGCCACCGCCGCCCCCGCCCCCGCCGCTGCTGGCGAGGACGTCGTTGGGGCTCCAAGTGGGCTGAATCGCTTCCATACTGGTATGATACCCCATGACACGAAGGAGAAGTCATGACGTTATCAATCGGTATCGTCGGCCTGCCCAATGTGGGTAAATCAACGCTGTTCACGGCGCTGACCAACAAAGGCGGGCTGGCTGCCAATTATCCGTTTGCCACCATCGAGCCAAACGTCGGCGCCGTGCCGGTGCCCGATGAGCGCCTCCAACGCCTGGCCGAGATCGTCCACCCCGGACGCATCGTGCCGGCCACGGTGGAGTTCGTAGACATCGCCGGTCTGGTAAAAGGCGCCAGCGAGGGCGAGGGGCTGGGCAACCAATTTCTCGCTAACATCCGCGAGACCGACGCCATCGCCGAAGTGCTGCGTTACTTTTCCGACGGCGACGTAGTGCACGTGGAGGGCGCCCCCGACCCCGCACGCGACGCCGATATCATCAACACCGAGCTGATCCTGGCCGATCTGGGTACGCTGGAGCGGGCTTTGCCGCGCCTCGTAAAGGATGCCCGCCGCGACAAATCCAGCGCTGCCAAGGCCAATCTGGCCGAGCGCCTGCAGGCCTGGCTGAACGACGGCAACCGCGCCGCGACTTTCGCCTTTAACGACACGGACGGCGAGCGCGAGCTGGTGCGCGACCTCCACCTGATAACCCTTAAGCCGCTGCTCTATATCGCTAATCTGGATGAGGACGCCCTCACCTCCGCGGCCACCCCGCCTGCTCCTATAGACGGCATCGTGCCCATCCCCATCTCCGCCAAAGTAGAGGCCGAGATAGCCGAGATGGCCGCCGTCTCACCCGAGGAAGCCGCCGCCTTCCTCGCCGACTTAGGTTTGGAGGAAAGCGGACTGGCTCGCCTCGCCCGCACCGCCTACAGCCTGCTCGGCCTGCAATCCTTCTTCACCGCCGGCGAGATGGAAGTTAAAGCCTGGACCATCCCCCAGGGAGCCAAAGCGCCCCAGGCCGCCGGTGTCATCCACTCCGACTTTGAAAAAGGCTTCATCAAAGCCGAAACCGCCTCCTACGACGACTACATCGCCTACGGTGGCGAAGCCGGCCTGCGCGCCGCCGGCAAACTCCGCATT
>JAISMZ010000024.1 GCA_031276475.1 Coriobacteriales bacterium | reverse complement strand
CGCGCTCGCAAAGTATCTGCGGAGGATCCGCTGCCGGGGATTACCGGGGGCCGGCGGATCCTCCACGGGGGCGTTGGTGCCGCACGCCTCAGAACATGATCTGCAGGGGCAGACGCTCGATCTCCTCCACAGGAACAGTAAACAGCTCTGCGCTGCGGCGGTCTATCTCCTCGGTTAAAGCGGCGTAGGTGCCCGGATAGACCGAACCGGGGCCGCCTTGGGTGATGCAGGGGATGTAGGAGAGGGTGTTTGTGTCCGGGCAGGCGCGCTCCACGGTTTTTTGGGCATCGGCCTGTGTCCAGCCGTCAAAGTCGACGTCCTTGTTGTCTATGTTGCCCATGAAGGTGATCTGTCCGCGGTACTTCTCCAACAGTGCCGGCACGTCGTTGGACTCCATGCAGCCCTGCCAGACGTCGATGCCCATCTCTATCATGTAGGGCACCAGCGTGGCCGCGTAGCTGTCGGAGTGATGGACGACGAGCTCAACGCCGTGATCGTGATAATAGCCGTAGATTTGCTGGTAGGGCTGCACAAAGAACTCCGCGAACATCTCTGGGCGCATGAAGGTAGAAAGCTCCGAGCCCCAGTCGTCGTGATGAAAGACAGCGTCCGGTTTGAGGTTGGTGCAGATGCCTTCCGCCAGCTCCAGTTCCCACTCGGTTAGATACTTCAGCAGCTCGTGCATCTCGTCGGGGTTTAGCGTGTAGTAGATAAGGGCGTTGCTTATCTCGCTCAGGTGATGACTCTGCTCAAAGAGGCCGGGTGCGATGAAGGGGGCGACGTAGGCTAAGCTATGATCTACCGCGTCGTATTCGGCCTTGAAGGTGTCCCATTCCTCCTGCGCGAACTTAAGCGGCGGCGCCTTTACGTAATCGCGCCAGTTCTCGATATCTTTAATCACGATCTTCTCCGGGCTGTGCACGGGAAACTGTCCTGGAGTGCCCTGCGGCCAGGTGTTAGTTATGCCCCAGGCGTTTACCACCGGCCCTAATCCCGGAGCCAACCGCGGGCCCGAGTGGAGCATCCAGGGATGAAAGAGGATTCGTAAAGCCTCGTACTGATTGACAAAGCGATCCGGCTTCTCGCCACCAAATACGGTTCGTCGCATGTTCTCCCTTGCAGTGAGCATGACCCTTGCCTCCTTTCGAGGATGGTGATAGGGAACGGGCAGGTGCCCGGTATCGCGTCGCATCGCTGTCTGAGGCAGCAACGACGGCCTGCACTCAGGATAGGCCAGAAAGCGGGTTTTGTCCAGCGGTTTTGCCCGCTGTCCCTGCCCCCTCCGAGCTGCCCCCTCCGTGCTGTCCTCTCTGCGCTGTCCCTGCCCTCTGCGCTGCCCCCACTAAGTCTGCGCGAGAAAGAAAAGAGCCGTCCCCATTTTGTCCGCCGTCCGCCGCCCACAAATGCCGTCCGCCCTTCACCAGGTTAGTGCAGACTGCACTGGCCGGGCAGCGTTTTCTGCGCTCTGCTGCTCAATTGGCTGCGCTACAATAGCGGGGGCTGGCGCAGACGCTAGAATCCAAACCCTTCACCCTCAAAGAAAGCTCCCCGAGCTCAATCAGGAAAGGACGGCCAGCTGTGGACGATAAAGAGATCAAAGCCATCAGGCCCGACGCCCTCGCCCCCGCCGAGATCGCCGCCAAGACCGAGGCCATCGGTGCGACCAAGGCGACGATGGGCTTGCGCCAGAGCTTTGTCCTGGCAATTATGGCGGGCCTCTTTATTGGACTTGGTGGCATGTTCATGCTGTTGATAAAATCGGACGCGTCCTTCTCGCCGGCCGTCTCGCAGATACTGGGCGGCCTGGTTTTTTGCACGGGGCTTTTCCTGGTGATCTGCGCCGGTGCCGAGCTGTTCACCGGCAACTGTCTGATGATCATCGGGCGGCTTTCCGGCGGCTACTCCTGGGCAGCAATGCTTAAGAACTGGGTGGTTGTCTATCTGGGAAACCTGGTGGGCTCGCTGTTGCTGGTGGCTCTGCTCTTGCTCATACATTATTATACTACTAATTCAGGCGGCGTGGGAAACGCGATGCTCAGCGTTGCCGCGGGCAAGATCGACCAGCCCTGGCAGATACTGCTTTTTAAAGGCGTGATGTGCAATCTTTTGGTCTGTCTGGCGGTCTGGGTGAGCTATGCGGCCCGGACTATCGTGGATAAGTTCTTTGCCATCATCTTGCCAATTACCGCCTTTGTGGCCTGCGGCTTTGAGCACTGCATAGCCAATATGTTCTTTTTACCGCTGGGTCTGGCGTTGCGATTCATCGGCTTTGACTATACGGGAAGCGCCGATATCAGCAAGATTGATGTTGCCGGCGTACTCTACAACCTTTCTGCGGTGACCATCGGTAATATCATCGGCGGCGTGCTGCTCGTGGGGCTTGTCTACTGGTTTGTCTACCGCAAAAAGCAGGGTCGTCAATAGCGGTTGCTGGCGGTCGGCGCCACTCGCTGCGATCTGGCGCGACAAATGATACCATAAGTGGTAATCTATTCGCCTGAATCCGGTGCGTTGCCGGACAGCGTGACGGCCAATCCTGCTTTAGGGAGGATACATGAAGTTTTTTGGTATGGGAATGCCCGAACTGATCATCATCTTGGTGGTCATCCTGATTATCTTTGGGCCCAAGAATCTGCCCAAGCTCGGCAGCGCGCTTGGTCGCACGGTGAAAAACGTCCGCGAGGGCGTGGAAGGCGGCGGCATCCTGGAGTCGGCGGAGTTGGATGATGACGATGACGCCGATGTTGAGGAAGTTGAGGCCAAGCCGGCCCGAAAGCGTGCTGCTGCCAAGAAGTAGCAGTAAGGCGTTCGGCAGCAGTCTTGGCAGTCAGGCAGGCTGCGCGGCGGCGGATGCCGTCGGTTACGATTTGTTGTGCGCTGATCGTAGGTCGGCTGCTTGTTGTTTGTGTGCCGGTCACGTTTAATCAGAGAGTTATTGGTACGTGGGTGACGCGGCGCGCTCAAGGCGCGCCGCCTGATGACAGGGAAGACCATGAAACTGACAAAGGAAGGCCGCTCGGCGCTTGAACAGGAGCTTCAGCATCTGGAGACCGAACGCCGCGCCGAAGTGGGAGAGCGCCTCAGGGTCGCCTTGGAGTTTGGCGACATCTCCGAGAACTCCGAGTACGATGATGCAAAAAACGAACAGGCCTGGGTTGAAAGCCGGATAGCCGAGATCAACCAGATCCTGGCTAACGCCGAGATAATTGAAGTGCCCAAGCGCTCCAACAAGATAAACATCGGCAACACCGTAACGGTGAGGGCCGCCGACGGTTCGGAGAAGGTCTTTACCATCGTTGGCGCCGCTGAGGCCGATGCCTCGCAGGGCCGCATCTCCAATGAGTCACCTGTTGGTGCCGCCCTGATTGGCAAGCACCGCGACGATACGGTGGTTGCCGAGGGTCCCACGGGCAGGAAGCTGGAGTTCACGATCCTGAAGATCAGCCGCTAGCTTATGGCGGATACGGCAGAGATAATCAGCGACGACCCCTTTGAGGTGCGCAAGGCCAAACGCGCAGCCCTGATTGCCGCCGGTGAGGAACCTTACGCCTTTCGCTTTGACGTCAGCGCCCGCGCTGCCGAGCTGGAGCAGCGCCACGCCGCCCTGGCCGCCGGGGAGACGAGCGATGAGGTGGCAAGTGTTGCCGGCCGCGTGATGGCCATTCGCGATCAGGGCAAGGCCAGTTTCATTGTCCTGCGCGACGCGACGGGCGAGATCCAGCTGTTCGCTCGGATTAACGTCCTCGGCGAGCAGGCCTACGCACGCCTTGGGGAGCTGGACATCGGCGACTGGGTAGGTGCTACGGGCACGGTGCTCAGAACCCGCCGCGGGCAGCTTTCAGTTTCGCCGTCCGAGGTCGTTTTGCTCAGCAAGTCACTGCGCCCGCTGCCGGAGAAGTTTCATGGCCTGGCCGATAAGGAGACCCGCTATCGTCAGCGCTATGTTGATCTGATAGCCAACCCCGAGGTTCGCGCGGTATTTGAGAAGCGTTTTCGGATCATCTCGGCCCTGCGTGCCGAGGCCGTCAGTCGCGGTTTTGTTGAGGTTGAGACGCCGATGCTGCACCCGATTGCCGGCGGCGCCACGGCCCGCCCCTTCATCACCCGGCATAACGCCTTAAACAGGGATTTCTATCTGCGCGTTGCCCCCGAGCTGAACCTCAAGCGCCTGCTGGTTGGCGGCTTTGAGCGGGTCTTTGAGATCAATCGCAGCTTTCGCAACGAAGGTATGGACCACTCGCATAACCCGGAGTTCACGATGCTTGAGGCCTATCAGGCCTACAGCGACTGTCGGGGCATTGCTGAATTTGCACACGGGCTGATTCAGGCCGCCTGCCTTGCGGCCAACGACTCGCTGCTGCTCAACTACCAGGGTCGGGAGGTCAATCTGGGCGGCACCTGGCCCGAGCGGACGATGCTGGAGCTGGTGGGCGAGGCGCTGGGCGAGGAGCTTAGCTGGGAGTGCGGCGTAGACGAGCTTAAAGTGTTTGCCAAACGACATTCTATTGCCACCCAGCCTTCATGGGGAGTTGGTAAACTGGTGGGCGAGTTGTATGAGAAGCTGGTAGAGCCTGCCCTCATCCAACCAACCTTCGTCACGGAGCATCCGTTGGAGACATCGCCTTTGGCCAAACGCAAGGCCGCGTGTCCTCTGGTAACCGATCGCTTTGAGCTGGTAATCTGCGGCAGAGAATACGCCAATGGTTTCTCGGAGCTCAACGACCCTGTCGATCAACGCGAGCGTTTCATCGCCCAGGCCGCCGCAAAGGCCGCGGGTGACGAGGAGGCGATGGGCTACGACGAGGATTACATTCGAGCCCTGGAGTACGGAATGCCTCCCGCGGGGGGAGTCGGCATTGGCATCGATCGGCTGGTAATGCTCCTTTGCGATGCGGCTTCGATCCGCGACGTGTTGCTCTTTCCGCATATGCGCGACGAAGCATGAGGGTTTCTGAAGGGTTTCCGGTGGTATGAAGATACGGAGAGGTGAAGATCATGTCGTTTGACCGTTTTACCGATAAGGCGCGCTCGGTCCTGGCGCTGGCGCAGGAAGAGGCGCGCAATCTCAAGCAGTCCCACGTGGGCACCGAGCATCTGCTGCTCGGCCTGCTGCGCGAGAAGGAGGGCCTGGCCGCCCAGGCGCTGGGCAACCTCAAGGTCACCTATGAGGAGGTGTTGGCGCAGGCCAAGGGGCTTATCGAGGTCAGCGACCAGACACCCTCGGGCCATCTCAGCTTTACCCCGCGCGTCAAGCGGGTGCTGGAGTTCGCCCTGCGCGAGACCATGCAGTTAGGCCAGAACTACATCTCCACCGAGCACCTGCTGCTGGGTATCGTCCGCGAGGGCAACGGCGTTGCCATTCAGGCGCTTTCCCAGATGGGCATCGATGCCCAGCAGGTTAAGGGTGCGGTCATCGACCTGCTGCACAAATCCAGCGTCTACGCCGGCGGGCCGGAGTTTGGTGAGGGTGCCGGCAGTGGCGACGGCGACAGCATCCTCAAGGAGTTTGGCACCAATCTCACACAGCTGGCCGTTGAGGGCAAGCTCGACCCCGTGGTCGGGCGCGAGGCCGAGATCGAGCGCGTGATGCAGATACTCAGCCGTCGCACGAAGAACAACCCGCTGCTGTTGGGCGACCCCGGCGTGGGCAAGACGGCCATCGCCGAGGGCTTTGCTCAGCTCATCGCCTCCGAGCAGGTGCCCGATATCCTTCGCAACAAACAGATCGTCACCCTTGACGTACCCGCTTTGGTGGCCGGCTCCAAGTACCGCGGCGAGTTTGAGGAGCGGCTGAAGCAGGTGATAAAAAACGTTAAGGAAGAAGGCAATATCATCCTCTTCATCGATGAGATGCACACGCTGATTGGTGCCGGCTCGGCCGAGGGCTCAATAGACGCTGCCGCCATCCTCAAGCCGCCGCTTTCGCGCGGTGAGATTCAGGTCATTGGCGCCACCACCTCCGACGAGTACCGTAAGCATGTGGAGAAGGACACGGCCCTGGAGCGGCGTTTTCAGCCGGTGACGATCAACGAGCCCACCGACGAACAGGCGGTGCGGATCCTCACCGGCCTGCGCGACCGCTACGAGGCGCACCACCGCGTGCACTTTACCGACGAGGCGCTGGCCGCCGCCGTCAGCCTCTCCGACCGCTACGTTCAGGACCGCTTTTTGCCCGACAAGGCCATCGATGTGATCGACGAGGCGGGGGCCCGGATGCGGATCCGCAACATGACCATCCCTACCGACGTGCATGCCGTGGACGAGGAGATCCGAAAAATTCGTGCGGAGAAGGACGAGGCGATAAACACCCAGGACTTTGAGAAGGCCGCCTCGTTGCGCGACGAGGAAAACCAGCTGCTGCAAAAGCGCACCGAGCTGGAGGAAAAGTGGCTGGCCGACACCGCAAAGGAGGTGGCCAGCGTTACCGAGAAAGAGATCGCTGACATCATCTCGATGTCCACCGGCGTGCCCATCGCCGACCTTACCGAGGCCGAGACCGAAAAGCTGTTGCGCATGGAGGGCGTCTTGCACGAGCGGGTGATAGGCCAAGACGAGGCCGTCACCGCTATCGCCAAGGCCATCCGTCGCTCGCGCGCCGGCCTTAAAGACCCCAAGCGGCCCTCCGGATCGTTCATCTTTCTCGGGCCGTCCGGCGTGGGCAAGACCGAGCTCTCAAAGGCCCTGGCTGAGTTTTTATTCTCAAGTGAAGATGCTTTGCTGAGCTTTGACATGAGCGAGTATATGGAGAAGCACTCGGTATCGCGGCTGGTTGGCTCGCCTCCCGGCTATGTTGGCTACGATGAGGGCGGCCAGCTTACCAAGGCGGTGCGCCAGCGGCCCTACTCGGTGGTGCTCTTTGATGAGATAGAAAAGGCTCACCCGGACGTCTTCAACATCCTTTTGCAGATCCTCGAGGAGGGGCGCCTGACCGACGGCCAGGGCCGCAAGGTGGACTTTCGCAACACGATTATCATCATGACCTCAAATGTGGGCGCGCGCGAGATAGCCCAGGGCACGCCGATTGGCTTTGGTGGCGCCGATGCCAAGACCGGGCTTTCCGACAAGGAGATAAACAGTCGAGTGATGTCTGAGATGAAGAAGCTCTTTCGTCCGGAGTTCTTAAACCGTATTGATGAGATAATCGTCTTTAAATCGTTGACAGCCGCCCAGATAGCGAGTATCGTTGAGCTGATGGTCTGCGACCTGCGCGATCGGCTGATTGCCCAGAGCATGAGCCTGGAGTTAACCGACGCCGCCCGCGACTTCATCGCCGAGGAAGGCACCGACGTCACCTTTGGTGCCCGCCCGTTGCGCCGTGCCATCCAGCGGCTCCTCGAGGATCCAATCTCCGAGGGCGTTCTGGAGGGCAAGTGGGGCGGTGGCCAGATCATCATCGCCGACTACGACGGTAACGACATGGTCTTTACCGAGCGCACCGGTGAGATACCCAAGCCGCGCAAACGCCAAAACATTGTCCGTGAGACCGAGTTGATAACCCCGATCTTTGGCGGCGGCGCGCCAAAAAGCGGCAGCCCTGGCGAAGGCGGTACACCGGAGTAGGTGAGCATATCTTTTAGAGAGAGCGAGTGAGTTATGGACAAAGTTCACGCCATCCTACCCCAGCAGGCGGACAACCATTTTGATGACGCCATTCAGATGGTCGTCTCCGGTGCGCCACTGCGCGATGCCATCAACATGATAATCTCTGCGCAAAACGGGGCACTGATCTGTATCGGTGACGTGGACGCCATTTTGATGCTGGGCAACGGCGGCTTTAAGATTGACGCCCCCTTCACTCCTCAACGCCTCTTTGAGCTTTCCAAGATGGACGGCGCCATCGTCCTTACCGATGATCTGCGTCAGATCGTCTGCGCGAACTTTCACCTCAGCCCCGACCCGGCCATCCATACCTCCGAGACCGGCACGCGCCACCGCTCGGCGGCCCGCACCAGCGCCCAGACCGACGCCGTCGTCATCGCCATCTCCAAGCGCCGGGTGCAGACCACGCTGTACTGCAACGGCGAGGGGCTGACTTTGGACTCCGACCAGATACTGCTCTCCAAAGGCAACCAGGGTCTGCTGGCCTTGCAAAATGCCAAGAACACTCTGGAGCGCGCCGCGATGCGCCTGAGCTTTTTGGAGTTGGACGACATTGCCACCGTCGCCGACGTCTCGCGGCTGCTTGCCCGCTTTGTCAAGCTGATTTTGCTTTCCTCCGAGACCGAGCGCTTCATCAATTTTCTCGGCGACAACTCGGGGTTGCTGCGCAATCAATTGGAGGAGATCATGTCCGGCGTGGTCGACTCCTTCCTCTTAATAATACGCGATTATGCTGGCTCATTCGATAAGAAGCAAGCTCGTAATATAGCTAAGGCTCTGCTGGCGCTGGAGCCCAACGAGGAGGCCGATTTGCGGGAGGTGCTTGAGCTGCTTGGATTGAGCCCCGACCTTGCCGACGAGGATCACATCTCGCCGCGCGGCTTTAGGGCGGTTTCGCGCATCTCGATGCTCGACGAGGTGGCGGTGGCCAAGATCATCGAGGAGTACGGTTCCTTAAGCGCGATAGTCAGCGCCTCCAAAGGCGGCTTTGACCGCCTGGAAAGTCTGGAGGATCTCGGTGTGGACAACGTCAAGGCGATAGCCAAGAGCTTCTTGCAGCTGCGCTCGACGCTGTAGGGCGCGAGCGCGGAGCACAGCGCTGCTGCCCTGAGCGGATCGCATCCAAAACGTGACGCGTCTGAAAGATCTTGTGTGCCGATGGGATCGCGCTCTTACTCTCGGCACGGAATCGCGTACAATACACCGATGGGTATTCTCGAGATAATCGTCATCGGCTTGGGCCTGAGTATGGACGCCTTCGCGGTGACCATCGCCAATGTGGCAGCTGCGGCCGGTGCCGCCACTCGCACCGAAGTTGCTGCGGCCGGCACCGCGCCCGCAGCCCCGAAAACCGTCCCGCGTCCGCCCGGCACCGCGCCCGCAACGCAGCCACCTCGCAAAGGCCTCACTTTCGCACAGCTGCTTGCGATGCCGCTTGTCTTTGGGCTCTACCAGGGGCTGATGCCCCTGGTAGGTTCTTTTGCCGGCTCGCTGATAGCCGGGTGGGTGGAGGCCTACGCCGGCATCATTGCGCTGGTCATCCTCGGGCTGATCGGCGGTAAGATGGTACTCGGTGGCGTTAACGCGTTGCGGCATCCCGATGAGGCAACTGTGGAGGGAGCCGCCCAATTGAGCCCGGCAACGCTTGCGGCGCAGGGGCTGGCGACTTCCATCGACGCGCTTGTAGTTGGCGCGGGCTTTGCGGCCCTGGGCGTACCGATAGCCCTGGCTGCGGGCCTGATAGCATTAACGACCTTTTTCTGCTGCGTGCTGGCACTGTTGCTGGGACGCCGCTTTGGCATCATCCTGGGCGAAAAGGCGCAGGTCGCCGGCGGGATAGTGCTCGTCCTGATTGGCATAAGAACCTGTTTTTTTGGATGAGTTCGCGCCGGACGAAAGCGACAGATTTTACGCCTCTCGCATACATCGCGTCGTCTGCGTTGCGGGCAGGGCGAGGGCAGGGCGAAATAAAGATTTTACTTGCAAATCAGATACATTTATGAGAAACTTAAAAAACTTATTTAATCACCAAAAAATCTCATCGGACGAGGGCATCACAAAGCAATAAAACGAAGGGGACCACGCATGAAAACAACACGCAGCAGCGGGCAAAACCGGCAGCCCCGCTCAAATAGCGCTCTTAAAACAAGCGGGGGAGGCGGGGTTTCAATGAGTAGACGACTACAAGCTCCTGGACTTTTGGCACTGCTGCTTTTGGTGGTGTTATTGCTGCTGCCGGTGATCTCCTTCGGGCAGGGTGGGGACGCGACAGGCGCCGCGCAATCGGCTAACGTTTTGGAGGAGACCGGCGAGGATCCGGCCGCGCCCGCCGACGCGCCGGATGGCAGCGCAGATTCAGTGCCCAGCACAGACGCGCCCGAGCAGCCAGAAGCTGTGGAGGAGGACGCCGCCACAAAAGACGCAGCAGCCGTTGAGCAAGACGTAGAGCAAGACGCAGCGGCCACAGTTGGAGAGGATACCGTTGATGACACAAAGCATCCTGAGAAACCAGAAAACACCGAGGCAAAAAGCACAGAGTCTCTTGCCGCAGAAGACAGCAGCGCAGCTCCGACCTCGCTGGAGGAGCTTTCTCCCCTGGGTGTAGGGATGCGTTTGCTTTCTGACACGGAGATCATCGATCTTGCCGCAGAAAATCCAAGCGGTGGCCCAGGCTGGTCGTATGTCGATGGCGTCTTTACGATAACAGAAGGCGCCGACGTTACGGTTATAGGCACCACAGCTGATCGCCGCATCGTTGTGGCAGGCAACGCCAGCGTCACGCTCAGCGGCGCAGGGATAAATCTCAACAGCGTTGCCAATGCCGTACCCTTCAGCGTCAGCGCTGATGCGACGGCAAACCTGACGCTCGCCCCATTAACTACGAGCACGCTGCAAGCCGGCTCCACCGCGGCCGGACTGAGCGTTGCTGGCACAGGCGCGCTGGTGATACAGGGCAGTGGCAGTCTGTCCACAACGGGCGGCGGCTACTCAGGCTCCACACGAGGCGGTGCCGGTATCCTGGGCGCAGCCAACAGCACGGTCACCATTCAAAGCGGCAGGGCAACGGCTACGGGCGGGGATAACAGCGACCACGTGGCCGGTGGTTTCGGCGTCAGCGCCGCCTCCCTTATCGTCTCCGGTGGCACGCTTACGGCCACGGGCAAGGACGGGGCCTCAGGCATTGAGATCACGTCCTCAATAGCAGTCAGCGGCGGCACAGTTACGGCTAACGGCGGCAAGGGGCATTCCGGCATCTCCGGCGGCGCGGTTACCATCACCGGCGGTACGGTTAACGCAACAGGCAGCGTGTCCGGAACGGACAATGGAAACGGGGCGGGCATTCTCGTATCCACTATACAAATCAGCAATGGCAACGTTACGGCCACGGGCAACAACCAGGACGCCGGCATCAGAGGCACCACCAGCACCACCATCAGCGGCGGCACGGTTACAGCCACAGGTTCCGCATTCGCTGCTGGCATCGGCAGCAAGGTCGATGGTGGTGCCGGCACAATTACCATCACCGGCGGCACGGTTACCGCAACGGGCGGCAACTGCGGTGCCGGCATCGGCAGCAGCACCAATGGCGCTGTTGTCGGTGCTATCACCATCTCCGGCGGCACGGTCACGGCAAGTGGCGGCACTAACAACGATGGCACCACCGGCGCCGCCGGCATCGGTGGCGGCAATGGTGGCAGCACCGTCGCTTCTATCACCATCTCCGGCGGCAGGGTTACGGCGGCTGGCGTTGGCAACGACGCTGCCGACATCGGTATTGGCGCCAATGCCCTGGATCAGGCGATTCCGATAACAATCTCCGGCGGCACGGTCAGTGGCGCGGGCGACGCTACAGCTAAAATCCTTGCTAACCCTTGGGGCGGCGCCAGCTCCGTCACCATCACCGGCGGCAGCGTTAACGCCACGGCCGATACCGTCAGGCCGGCACCTACGAATGGTACAGCCCCCGTCCTCCTGAACACCCTTACCGTAGGCGCAAGTGCCGTGGCAGATGGCTCTGCGGTCAGCGCCGGCAGCATCGACCACGTGGCCTGTACGCAGGACGCCGGCCCCGGCTACGGCATCAAAGACGTGGAGACCCGAGGCGGCGGCAAGGTCTACCTCTGGCTTGCTGCAAATGCTGTGGAGGATGAAGCGCAGATAAACCTTGAGCTGGCTGGCGCTAAGTATGGAGCAAACTATACGCGTGCGGCCGATGCCAGCAATGTGAAGACGCTGGTGGGGTATGGCGACCTTCTTGTTGTGGGCGACAATGTTGACAACCCTGCTTTCGTGGATTGGATAAACGGCGTCCTCACCTTTAAGCAGGCCGGTACCTATACCGTCTTCATGGCAGACGGCGTAACAAGCACGACGCAGACCATCGCGGTCAGGCAAGGCAATGGCGGCCACTACACCATCACGCTTAGCGGTGTAGGGATTGACGCCAGCGCTACGGCAGGTAGCGTGCCCTTTGCCATAGGCGGCAGCGCGCCCCTGAATCTCAACCTTAGCGGCACCAACACCCTGAAGGCCGGCCCCGCCGCGCCTGGCCTGAGTGCTGCGACCAGCAGTGCGCTGGTGATAGCGGCCATTGACAATGGTTCGCTTACGGCTACGGGCGGTGATGCCTACGACGCTTGGACTGAGCTTAAGGTTGGCGGCCCTGGCATCTCTGGCGGCGCCATCACCATCCAAAATGGCACGGTCACGGCCACGGGCGGTGCCGCGCTTGCTACGCCGACATCCGTGAACGGTGGCCCCGGCATCTCCGGTAGCGCCATCACCATCCTAAATGGCAGCACGGTTACGGCCACGGGCGGCGCTGACGCAGACGATGCGGCCGGCGGTGCTGGCATCACCGGCGGCACGGTCAGCATCCAGGGCGGCACGGTTGCGGCCACGGGCACCAACAACAAAGCGGGCATTGCCGGCAACAACATCACCATCACCGGCGGCACGGTCACGGCAGCAGGCGGATCCGAAGCGGCCGGCATCGGCAGCGGCTGGAGTGATTCTGGCAGCACCATTGCCATCTCCGGAGGCACGGTCACGGCCATGGGCGGCGATCAGGCGGCCGGCATCGGCGGCGGACACGCTGCTGGCGGCGGTTCTATCACCATCTCTGACGGTATGGTCACGGCCACGGGCGGCGGCAGTGGCGACAGCGCCGGCGCTGACATTGGCAACGGCCACCAATCTACGTCTGACGCCACGGTAGTGATCAGCGGTGGCAGCGTTAAGGCTGCTACGGTCTTGCCGGTGCCCAAAAACGCAGCTGGCCAGGGCGGCGCGGCCGTCTTCCTCAACACCCTTACCGTGGGCGCGCCTGGTATTGGCGACGGCCAGATGGTCTCTGACTTCAAGGTAGACACCGCCGCCAGCGACTACGGCCTTAACGGCGTTACAACCAGGGATGGCAGTAAGCTCTACTTCTGGCTTACCCCATATTTAGAGACGAATGCGCAGGTGCAGCTTACGGCATTGGGTAAGGAATACCGGCAAGTTTATCAGCGCCAGGCCAACAACAGCAATGCGGCAACGCTTGAGGCCGAGCGCGAGCTTCTTGTCACAGGCACTCAAGCCGGCAACCCTGAGTACGTGGACTGGGTAAACGGCGTTCTCACCTTTAAGCGGCCCGACGGTGACGGGGCCGGCTATATCGTCTCCATGAAACCTGGTGTGACAAGCACCACGGCGACCATCGCGGTTTTAAACTACCCTGGCACCAACTATGCCATCACGCTTGACGACGTGGTCATCGATGTCAGTGCGTTGGCGGGCATCAGTGCCTTTAGCATCGCTGATGGCGCGACGCTGAGCCTCACACTTACCGGCGCAAGCACGCTGCAAAGCGGCTCCGGTGCAGCTGGTCTGAGCGTTGCCGGCACCGGCTCCCTGGCGATAACAGCAACCGGCGACGGCTCGCTGACCGCAACCGGCGGTGCGGCTGGCGCTGCTGGTATTTCCGGCGGTGCCATCAGCGTTGTGGCCGGCGCGGTTACGGCCACCGGCGGCGCAGGCGGCGGCGCGGGTATCTCTGGCAGCAACGTCAGCGTTGATGACGGCCTGGTCACGGCCAACGGCACAGCTGGCGGCGCGGGTATTTCCGGGGGCACCATTGCGGTTTCATTCGGCACGGTTATAGCCACCGGCACAGAGGGCGGCGCGGGTATCTCTGGCAGCAACGTCAGCGTTTTGGGCGGTACGGTCACAGCCACCGGCGGTGCGGCTGGCGCTGCCGGTATTTCCGGCGGCACCGTTAGCATTACAGGCGGCACGGTTACCGCAGCTGGTACGGTTGGCAAGGCGGGTATCGCGGTTGCCAGCGGAGCCTCAATAGACATCCTGGGCGGCACGGTCACGGCCACCGGCGGCACTGGCGCTGCCGGCATCGGCGTTGATGATGCTGGCGCTGCCGCCACGATAACCATCAGCGGCGGCACGATAAGCGCGACTGGCGGAAACGGCGCGACGGCAGACATCCTGGCTCAGGGTGCTACGGCCAGCGGCGGTGCGGTAAGCATCACGGGCGGCAGCATCAAGGCTGCGGCAATCTCGCCGCGTCCCCAAAACGCTGCCAGCGGCGGCACCGACGTCTACCTGAACACGCTGACGGTGGGAGAAGTACTCGTGAGCCCAGGGCTTGCGGTTACGGCGGGCACGATTGACGGTGTGGCCTGCACGCAGGACGGCGTAGACGGCTACGGCATCAATGACGTGGTGACCGCAGAGGACGGCAAGCTCTACTTCTGGCTCAGCGCAACTGCGCCGGAGGCGGGGCGGGTACGTCTTGAAGTGTCTGAGGTCTACTATAAGGCGACCTATCCGCGCAACGCCGATGATCAGAATCAGGCGACGCTTAACAGCAACAATCTTGTTGTTACGGGCGACCAGACCCTTGACGACTACGCATGGGTAGGCGACGTCCTCACCTTCAAACAGCCCAGCGAGGGCGGCTATACCGTCTCAATGACAGAGGGTGTGACAACCACCACGGACACCATCCACGTTCTGGGCAACGACGGCGACGCCCCCTATACCTACGCCATCACGCTTGACGACGTAACCATCGATGCCAGCGCGTTGCCTGACGCTGCCAGCGCCACCAGCGCCCTCAACATCAATGGCAACGCGACGGTAAACCTCAAACTCTCAGGCGCAAACACGCTGAAAGCCTGCAAGTCCGCCGCTGGCCTGCTTGCTGCGCCGGGCAGCACGCTGACGATAGCTGCTGACGACCCAGAAAATTCTGAAGATTCGCTGGATGTTACGGGTGGCGTGTATCTGACTACCAGCGGTGCTGGTATCTCCGGTGACAACATCACAATCTCCAGCGGCAGGATCACGGCTACAGGCGGCACCGGCACACTCCCTGTGATTGGCAGCGCGGGCATCTCCGCAAGCAACCTCACCATCTCAGATGGTGAGGTTGTGGCGACCGGCGGTGCCTTTGCTGCCGGCATCGGTGGCGGCTTTGGCGGCATCGGCGGCACTATCAGCATCTCCGGCGGCACGGTCACGGCAAACGGCGGCGAAGGTGCGGCCGGCATCGGTGGCGGTACCTATGGAGCCGGTGGCACTATCAGCATCTCCGGCGGTGCCATCAACGCTACGGGTGGGATCTGCGCTGCCGGCATCGGCGGCGGCTATGGTGGCACGGGCAGCATGCCTCCCCACGCAGGCGCCATGGGCACCATCGCCATCTCTGGCGGCACGGTTGTTGCGACCGGCGGCGCGGGTGTTGTCACTGACGACAACACCGACGGCGCTGGTGCCGGCATCGGTTCTGGCGGCAACTGCGCCAGCGCTGCTGCTGGCACTCTCAGCATCTCTGGCGGTATGGTTACGGCCACCGGCGGCGTGGGTGTTGAAGGTGTTAGCGCCGCTGCCGACATCGGTTGTGGTGGCAACTACACGGGAGGCACCGCCAGCATCACCATTGCCGGCGGCAGCGTTGAGGCCACGAGCGTCTCGCCGGCTCCAAAGAACGCTGCCAGCGGCGGTACCGACGTCTACCTGAACACGCTGACCGTGGGAGATCCCGGCGCGGGTGATGGCCTTGCGGTAGCAGC
>JAISMZ010000014.1 GCA_031276475.1 Coriobacteriales bacterium | reverse complement strand
AGCCGCGTCCTCGGGGCGGGTTACTCCTTCTGACGCCCCGGACGCACTGGCAAAACCCCGCCGCACCCCCCGCCCCGGCCCCCGCTTCTGTGTCTGTGACTGCGGGTGTGACAGACTGACGTTCCTGCTGTCTGCAACACCCGCGCCGTCGCCGCTTGACAAATCCAGCACAGGTGTTATACTTCACTATAAGACCATAACGCACGGTTGCCCGCACTCCCCTATTCACTCGGAAGCGTGGCAGCCCCAAGGAGACCGAAGACCCGGCGGCGCCAAACCCGCCAAACCTGAGGATTGGAGAGCCCGCACGTGCAGCCCAGCCTGGACAACGACCGGCCAATCTTTTTGCAGATCAAGCAGGCCATCGAGAACGACATCCTCACCGGACTGCTCGCGGCCAACGACCAAATACCCTCCAACAGCCAGCTGGTCAGCTTCTTCGGCGTTAATCCGGTTACGGTCCATCGGGGCGTCAGCCTGCTTTTGGAGGAGGGCCTCGTCTACAAGAAACGCGGACTGGGGATGTTCGTCAGCCCCGAAGCGCCCGAACTCCTCCGCAGGAAACGCCAGAAAGACTTTGAGCAGGGCCTGGTCGCGCCGCTGATACATCAGGCGTTTCTGTTGGGAATCAGCCGCGAGGACCTGCACGCTGCCATCGACCGCAATTGGAAGGAGAACCAGTGAGAGTTTTGGAGGAGAGCAGGGACAATGGGGACGGTACGAATCGTCCCATTTTAAGCGAGACTTCGAACAGTGAATACGGTACTGGAAAATGGGACGATTCGTACCGTCCCCATTGTCCCGCGCCCACCTGGGCCGTCGAGTGCAGCGACCTGCGTCTGCGCTATCCGCGACAGCGCGACGAGGCGCTGGCGGGCGTCAACCTGCAGATCCCCTGCGGGGCCTTCTGCGGGCTGTTCGGGCGCAACGGCGCGGGCAAGACCTCGCTTTTGGCGCTGCTGGCGGGCCTGCGGCGGCCGAGCAGTGGCAGCCTGCGCGTCTTTGGTGAGGACCCCTGGGAGAACTCTCGCATCACCTCGCAGATTGCCTTCGCCTACACAAAAGACAACCTCGACGCCACGATCTACACCATCGAGGCCCGCGAGCTCTTAAGGATGGGCCCGCTTTTTCGCCCGCGCTGGGACGCCGGTTTTGCCTCCCATCTGATAGAGCGCTTTAAGATACCGCTAAAGAAAGCCGCAAATAAGATGAGCAAGGGGCAGGCGGCGGCCTTGCGCTGCGTCATTGCGCTCGCCTCGCGTGCGCCGCTGACCATCTTTGACGAGGCCTACCTGGGAATGGACGCCGTCTACCGCCAGGCCTTCCTCGATGAGCTGCTCGCAGACTTTACGGCGCATCCGCGTACCGTGATATTCTCAACACACTATATATCCGAGATGGAACGACTGTTCAGCGAGGTCGCCATAATCGACGCCGGACGGGTCGTGCTGCAGGCCGACGCCGACGAGCTGCGAGCAAACGGCAAGACCTTGCAGGACACATTCATCGGTCTGACCCTGCAAGAAGGTGAAAGCTATGACTACTGAGGATTATCGCCCGTTGGCAGCGTCGGACACCGCTGGCGACGTCGGCTCCGGCACCAGCAACCTCGCGGCACCCGCCGCCGACCCCACAGCACCCGCCCCCGTCGGCCCCAGCAGCACCGGCCCTGCGGCACCCGCCGCCGGCTCCGCAGCATCCGCCCCCAGCGGCCCCAGCAGCACCAGCAACCTCGCGGCACCCGCCCCCAGCCACGCCATCCGCGCCGCCCTGATCTGCCACGCACGCGTGATGGGACTGAGCTGCCTCTGGTTTCTGGGCATTGTTACCGCACTGCTGCTGCTCTTCAGCGGCGTTTTTGGCGCCTTTAACATCACCTTGTTCAACTCAACACCGGCCCCACCAGCGATGCTGGCCAACGCAAGTTGCGTCTACCTCTTTGTAATGGGCATCGTGATGTCATCCTACCTCGAGACGCTGCTCAACTTTGGCATCACCCGCCGGCAATGTGCCCTGGCACTGCTGGCGGCCAGCGCGCTGAACGCGGCCGTCTTAGCCTTCATCAGTGGCCTCGCAACAATCGCCTACACCGGCTTTGACCCACTGAGAATGCTCAACCTGCTGCTCATCTGCTGGTACAACTACCTGCTCGGCTGGCTGATCGCCACCGGCTACCAGCACCGCCGCGTAATCACCGCCTTCTGCACGACCCTCGTTGGCGCCACGCTGTCCTCGACGTTGCCCGTACTCTACATCAACCCAGTGCCTCAGATGATCGTCGTCAACGAGGCTGCGGTCTCAACCTGGACACTGCTGCCACTTACCCAGGGCGATTTAATCGCGATTTGGAGCGGGATGGCACTCTGCCTGCTCGTGTGCGTCACGCTTGCCGCTGTGATACTGGCCCTCACCCGCCGCATCGCCATCAAGATCTAGGGAAGCGCGAATGTCTCCCTTTGCATCAAAAGCACAGGAAGAGACGATGGTTTAGAATAGTAACGGCGCTTCACCAAAAATCAGTGCCCCGCATCCTTTCGATCCGATTGCTCTGGAAAGGTTCTGCAATGAGAGAGAGCGCTCATGAGCCGGGCTCTGTTCTGCGGACGGCACTGACTCTCAGCGTGTCAAGTTTAATCTTGCTGATCGCCTGCATACTGCTGACATTTCTCCACGGTCTGATCCCAAACCATCTTGTTGCAGCCCACGCTGAAGCATCCTTACAACAGCTCTATACTGAAGAAACCTATCCGGTTGTCTTATGGAGCGCTGTTGACAACTATACGAACCGCATTATGGTTCAGGAAACGGATAATTCCCTGCTTTTGTCCGACGAAGCCGGCAAATATTACAATCAACGTAAACCTATTGATAATTATAACAGTTTCCAGCGGGCACTGTACGCAGATGGATATGATCGCTATTGGCATGGCTATCTCACCTACCTCAGACCGCTCTTGGTATTTTTTGATTACGCCCAAGTCCGCATCGTCATGGCATTTACCTTTGTTGCTCTGTTTGCGCTTTGTCTGTGGCAGATTCGCAAACGGATATCCTTGACTGCGGCCGTCACCTTTTGCATGACGATCCTGATTATGAATCCGCTGGCGATCTGCCTCAGTACGCAGTTTTTTTCAGTCTTTCTGGTGATGTTCCTGGCGCTCCTGGTGCTGATGCGGATGTTGGCTAAGCAAAGTGAAAACCGGCTGTTATTGGTTCTTTTCCTTGCCGTAGGAGGGATAACCAGCTTTATCGACCTGCTCACCGCACCGCTCATCACGCTGGGCATTCCCTTGATCATACTTATCCTCTACAAAGACAAGCTGCCCTCCCCTGCCATCAGCTTTGGCAAAACTGCTCGGGGGCTACTCGCTTTTGTCTTGGTCTGGATATTTGGCTACGCTTTGATCTGGGCCTCAAAATGGGCTCTTAGCGCTCTGATACTTGGCAAGGATAGCTTTGCTGTTGCTGCCATGAAAATATCCTCCTGGTCCCACGGCAGTCTGGATCTTTCAGACTGGCTCAGCGACGCCGTCCACGACGCCGGATTGCTTCCGTTGACGATCTTTGCGGGCGCTGCCCTACTGGTTGTTGTCCTGGCGTTGGTTCCCCTGCTGATGTCCCTGCTCAGAAAACCTCGAGCAGGACTTAAGGCCTTTACGACTGATATCGCCTTGTTCTGTGTAGCACTCATGCCCGTGGTCTGGTTTGCGGTTATCACCACACATTCGGTTACCCACTATTGGATGACTTACCGGATATTCTCAATATCATTGCTGGCCCTGATCCTCATCTTTTTGCGGCAGAGACCACGTTTGCACCATAGAAAACCGGAGGTGGCTCCTTACCGAAAATCTTAGTGACGCACCCCACCGAGCCTCCCCAGATTTCTATGCTATACTCCAATCAAACAAACAGGTTGGAGGAAATCGTATGTCAGAGGCTCAGATACCGGCGGGATGGTACCCCGATCCGCTGGGTGATACAACCAAAGTGCGCTACTGGGACGGACTGGCCTGGACGAGCCAGCTGCTGGACGTTACCAACCCTTACGGCTCCGCCGCCCCCTATACCCCGCAACCTGCTGCTACGCCGCCTTTTCAACCGGCGCAGACGGACTTCAACCCCGGCGAAGTCTACCAGACGCCGGCGCCGAGCTCATCGGAGCAACCTGCAGCACAGCCCTACCAACCGCCTTACCAGCAGCAACCCACAGAGCAACCTTGGCAGCAAACCACAGCGCAACCTTATCAACAACAGCTCTGGCAGCAGCCAGCGGCATCGCCCTGGCAGCAGCAGCCGCTCACCGAGCCCGACCGCTCCGGCCTTTGGCTGGGCATCGGCATCGCCTCGGTCTTACTGCTCACCTGGCCTTTGGCAATCCCCCAGATCATCTCCGCCTCAGGCGCCGGCAAGGCCTACAGAAGCGGCGACGCTGCAACTTACCGCACCAAACTGAAGACTTCGAGGATCTGCTTCATCGTCAACCTCTGCCTGATGGCAGCGCTGGTGTCCTGCCTGATCGCCTTCTATCTCTTGTAATAAACGGCTCGCTCAAGCCATCTGGACAGGGCCATAGGAACCGGGTGTCTGAAAAGGGCCATGGGGACAGGCCCTCTGGCCCTGTCCAGGCTCTTTTCACGCCCAGCTGACCTTCGCCTCCAGACCGGTGACAAAATTCGTCAACTCCTCCAGCTCCAGCTCGGCGGCCCGGCCGGCGTCCATCTTGCGGGCATGCTCGGGGTCAATTGCCACCTCAGCCGTCAGAGAGATACCGTAGTGCTCTGCCAGCTCAGCAATATCGCCGCGGCCAAAGAGGTCGTGGCGCGAGCCGCAGTCGGGACAAACGAAGTAAGCCATGTTCTGAACGATGCCCAGCACAGGCACCTCCATCGTCTCGGCCATATTTATCGCCTTGCCCACGATCATCGAGACCAAGCCCTGCGGCGCCGTAACAATCACGATGCCATCAATCGGCAGCGACTGATAAACCGTCAGCGGCACGTCTCCCGTCCCCGGCGGCATGTCTATCAGCAGATAATCCAGCTCCCCCCAGAGCACCTCCTGAAAGAACTGGCGCACCAGCCCAGAGATGATCGTGCCACGCCAGAGCACCGGTGTGGTCTCATCTGGCAAGATTAGATTTGTGGAGACCAGCTGGATGCCCTCAGCCGTGACCGACGGCAAAATGCCATCAGCGCAGGCTCGCAGCTTCTCGTCCAACCCAAAGGCCCGGGCCATGCTGGGGCCGGTGATGTCGGCGTCGAGCACTCCAACGCGCCTGCCGGCGCGCTGCAAAGACGTGGCCAGCGCCGTGGTGACCAGCGACTTGCCCACACCGCCCTTGCCGCTGACCACGGCGATGACGTGCTTGATGTTGCTGGATGCGTGCGGCTCCAGCTTAGGCCGCTCGCCGGTAGCCGAAGGGCAGCCGGAGCAGCTCTCCTCGCTACAGTCGCTGGCGCTGGCGCAACCGCCTGCGGCCGCCTCGCCACCGCCGCTGGGGGCCAACTCGCCCGGCTCGGGCATTGCGGCCAGTTCCTGTGCGGTGGATCCGTTGGTTTTCCTGCTGTTAGTCTCAGTCATCTTACACCTTGCTTTCCTTCTCGCTCGTCTCGTCTTCCCACCCGTCTCGGTGCCTGCCTAAAAGGACACGGGGCAATCATCGCACGCCAGCTTCCGGCCAGGTAGCACTAAATCGAGAGCAAATGGAACCACTGCGCAGCAACCCGATACACGCCCACGATTTAGTGCTACCTGTCTCAGAGTCTGACGCCCGAGCATTAACCGGTGCCGCCCTATTCCTCCAGATAATCCCTGAGCTTGCTGGAGCGCGACGGATGGCGCAGCTTGGCCAGGGTCTTGCTCTCAATCTGGCGGATCCGCTCGCGCGTTACGCCAAACTCCCGGCCGACCTCCTCCAAGGTACGCGGATGACCGTCTTCCAGGCCAAAGCGCAGCGATATCACCTTGCGCTCGCGCTCGGCCAGACCGTCGAGCACCTTGCCCAGTTGCTCCTGCAAAAGCGAGAAGGAGGCAGCATCGGGCGGCACCACTGCGGCGCTGTCCTCGATGAAGTCGCCGAGTTGGCTGTCCTCTTCCTCGCCTATCGGCGTCTCCAGGCTGACCGGCTCCTGGGAGATCTTCTGGATCTCGCGGATCCGGTCGGCCGGCATGCCCATCACATCGCCGATCTCCTCCGGCGTTGGCTCGCGGCCCAACTCCTGCAAAAGCTGACGCTGGATGCGCACCAGTTTGTTAATCGTCTCTACCATATGCACCGGGATTCGGATGGTGCGAGCCTGGTCGGCGATGGCGCGGGTGATGGCCTGGCGAATCCACCAGGTGGCGTAGGTGGAAAACTTAAAGCCCTTGGTGTAGTCGAACTTCTCCACAGCACGAATAAGACCGAGGTTACCCTCCTGAATCAGGTCGAGGAAGAGCATGCCGCGACCAACGTAGCGCTTGGCGATTGAGACCACGAGGCGCAGATTGGCCTCTATCAGCTGCTGCTTGGCGTCCAGCCCGACCTGCTCAACGCGGTTCAGGCGGCGCTCCTCGCGGCGCTCCAGCGTGGTCTTCTTGCGAAAGGCGTCCTCCAAGACATCCCCCGCCTCCACGCCGGCCTCGATCTTCATCGCCAGGTCAATCTCCTCGGCAGCCGTTAAAAGATCGACCTTGCCAATCTCCTTGAGATACATTCGCACCGGGTCGCCCGTCAGCATCACCACCGAGCTGTCCTGTACGACGCGCTTCTTGGCGCCCTTCTTTGCCCGACTGGAGGCCTCCGGTAAGATCACATCAACAACGTCGGCGCTCTTAAGCTCCTCCACGGGAATGCCTTCGAGGATGTCCTCGTCGCTCAGCGCGACCTCTACCTCGTCGTCAATCGTCGGCTCGTCCACCGCGATGTCGCCTTCGGGCCCGCTTTCTTCATCCGGATCCTTAACCACCGCGATGTCGCAGGCCTGCAGGTAGGAGTAGATGCTCGCAAACTGGGTCGGCGACAGATCGTAGTCCAAAAGCAGGGCCTGGGTCTCGCCCTCGGTGATTGAACCGACCTCCTTAAACTGACGGATCAGCTTGGTCAGCTCAGGTTCCAACATCTCAATTTCAACGGACAGGGGCGGCAGTTCGGCGGTTTCTGTCTTCGTGACCAAAATGGATGTCCCTTCTATCTGTCAGGCGACTACTCGGTGCCTGACACACTGCGGCCGGAACCGTTCATTATAATACAGTGGAGCCGATCTGGTGTTGTCAAAAACGCGAATCGCGCGAAGAACGCACAAATGGAGGACGCAGGGACGGCTTTGGGCGAGGACGCGGAACGTGGGGCGGGGGGCGGCTTTGGTGGAGGACGCGGGACAAAGGGGACGGTACGGATCGTCC
>JAISMZ010000264.1 GCA_031276475.1 Coriobacteriales bacterium | reverse complement strand
CCTGCCTAAGCCGTCCCTGCGCCGTCCCCGCGCCCCCGTCCCTGCTGCCCAAGCCGTCCCCGCCTCCCTCGCGCCCTCGCCTCCCCACCTCGCCGCGTCCCCTAAACAGAGCCAGAGGGCCTGTCCCCAAGGCTTTTTTCCTGTCGCATCAAATCTGTGCCGCTATGCTAGAATCTGCGTATGGACTATGAGCTCAAAAAAATCGACGCCGACAAATTTGCTGTATTAGCGCGCATTTTTAGTGGTCAGGACAACTTCGCTCAGAGCGCCGAGATGGGTGAGGCGCGCCGGCTTTTAGGCTGGCAGGTGAGTTACCTGGCGCTTTTTCGCGGAGAAGAGGCGGTCTGTGTGGGCATGGCGGCCCTCTCGGATTCCAAGGCGCCGGTGTTGGACTTCTTCTGTGGGCCGCTGGGCAATTTGGCTGATGCCGAAGTCTGTCAGGCGTGGACGCGGGCGGTTCGTGCTCATGCTCGCGAGCTGCGCGCCGCCTCGCTGCACAGCAACCCGAACATCGTCTATCGCCGGCTCGACCCCTTTGGACTGCCGTTGGAGCAGGGCGGCGAAGACAGCGCCGGGGCCGCCGCCACAGCAGCAGCAGCCGCAACCGTTGGCCAGGCCACCATCAACAATCTGCGGCAGGCCGGCTGGAGCTGGGAGGGGCTGACCATCAAATCTGCCCAGCCACGCTTTCTCTACAAGCTCGACCTGCTCGATGACTACCAGAGCAACTTTAAATCGTTTGCCGTCTCGGTGCGCACTGCCACGCGCCGCGCCCGTGAGAATGCTTTGACTCTCCGGCGGGTGGGACGTGAGGAGCTGAATGTCTTTAAACGCGTCCTTGAGGAGACCGCTGAGCGCCAGGGTTTTGCGGATCGCGAGCTGCGCTACTATCAGGCGCTCTATGATGCCTTTGGAACGAATGCCCATTTCATGCTCGTGGATCTGCACCCCAACAAACTGCGGCAGGCGCTAAAGAGCAAGATCGCCAGCCTCAGCCAGGCGCGCGATGAAGCCCACGGAAAGGGCCGCAAACAGCAGCTGAGCGACCAGATCGCCGGTGCCGAAAAACTGCTACGCCAGGCCGAGGGTTTTGGTGCCGCCAACTCCCCCACCGCAGCAACACCGGCGCCCTCAGACGGCGGCAACGCCAAGAGCAGCTTGCCCGGCACTGCAGCCGCCGACGACTCTTTTGCCATCGCCATCTGTGCGGGGCTGTTCATTCGTCGCCACAACGAACTGATTTACCTCTTCGGCGGCACCCGCACAGGCTATCTCAGTCTGAACGCTGTCTATCTTCTCCAAGAACATATGATGCAACAATGCCTCGATTGGGGCCTGCGCCGCTACAACTTCTACGGCATCAGCGGCGCCTTTGACCCAGCGGATTCGACCTACGGAGTGCTGGCCTTCAAGCAGGCTTTTGGCGGCTACATCGAGGAGCTTATCGGCGATTTCTCTATCATCCTCTCCCCTCTGCGCCACAACGCCAACCGCCTGGCGGGGCGGCTCAGACGATTGGCCCGGTGACGCGTATGCCCATCAACCGCACTATCCCCCCGATCTACCTGCCGCCCGAACATCCCGACTACCGGCCGGCCTGGCAAGCCGGTACGCTCGTGGACTGTTGTATGGTTTTGGAGGGCGGCGCGATGCGCGGGCAGTTCAGCGCTGGCGTGCTGGACTACCTGATGGACGAGGGCATCCTGCCCGATAAGGTCGTCGGCGTCTCGGCCGGTGCGCTTAACGGCTTTAACTTTCGGGCCGGCGCGCGTGGCCGTAGCTCCTATTTGAACATCAAGTACTGCAAAGATTGGCGCTACTTCTCCATGCGCTGCTTCGCTCTTACCGGCAGCGCCTTTAATGCCAAATTCGTCTTTCACAAGATTCCCGATAAGTTAGACCCTCTAGACTTTGCGGCCTACGACAGCTCTCCCATCACCTTGTTCACGGTGGCCAGCGACCTTCAGTTGGGCGAGGCCAGCTATCATCAACTGCGCAAGGCCCGCAGCGAAAGGGACTGGCTTCGTGCCTCGGCTTCGCTGCCAATACTCTCGCGGATAGTTGAGGTGGATGGCCTGAAGCTTTTGGACGGTGGCATCTGCGACAGCGTGCCAATGGACTTTGCCGCCAGCCTGAACAGCAAAAAAACGCTCGTCGTACTGACCCGAGACCGCGATTATCTAAAACCGCCCTACCGAGGGCAGGCGCTGGCGCTGGCGCGACGGCTCTACCGCGATTACCCCTGGTTTTTGGAGCGGATGGCCCACCGTTCTTACGAGTATAATCGCATGTACCGGCGAATCGCCCGAATGGCGGCCAGTGGCGAGATATTCGTCCTGCGCCCACCCGCGCCGGTAGAGATCGCCAGTATGGAGCACGACCCCGACAAGCTCTACCAACTCTACCTGACCGGTTACGCCGAGGCCAAGCGCCGCGGGCAGGAACTGGCACGGTACCTGGGCTGAGTCCTTACTCAGTAGAAAAGTAAACAACTCAAGCAATTTGCCTGAGTTGTGAGTAATCTGGCTCCCCGGGTAGGACTCGCCTGTTGTTAAGGTAGAGTCCTACCCGGACGCACATCCAAAAACGCCCCGCCAGAGGCGGGGCGTCACCAGCTTGGCTCCCCGGGTAGGACTCGAACCTACAACAAATCGGTTAACAGCCGATTGCTCTGCCATTGAGCTACCGAGGAATGGCGCTTGCGCGTTGGGGAAGTATAGCATAACTGCGCCTGGAAAGGGGGCGGACAAGATGGAAGGGGGCGGGAGCGGACAGGGGACGGTTCTCTGTTGGCTCTCACGCCCTGCCGCCCCTCTGGGCCATCACCGCAGCAGACGGCGGGCGCCTGCAACCAGCAGCGCCAGTGCCGCGCAGGCAAGCATTACCGGCAGCGAGATGCCGATTACCGTCTCGCTGCCAACGAGCAGGCGCGCGCCCACAAAACCCACTGCCCAGACAGCCAGGTTCGTCACGTTGCAGGGCTTGGCTGAGCTATCATTTTTAAGAATAAAGTAGTCGACGATCTGGACGGCCGACATCGGCGCAAAAACGGAACCTATCAGGTAGAGGAATTCCTCATAGCTGCTGGACGGAGCGACAAGAGCAATCACCAGCCCAAGCAGGCAGGCGACGCAGGCAGCCGCTTTGGCGTTGACGCGAGGGAATATGCTGCTTGCGCTTTCCCCTGCGGAATTGGCGTCCAGAAAGGTCGTCGTAGTGGTGGAGAGAACGGCCGTGAACAGGGCAGCCAGACCCAGGCCACTCGCCAGAAACACGGCGGCGAGATCATCCGCCTGCGTGAAGAGCACCACACCCAGGCCGATGCTGAACATCCAACAGCTGACGAGGGAATAAGTGGCGACGCTGACCACGGGGGACGCAGTTTTGTGCGCGGCACGGCGAGTGTAATCAGAAATCAGCGGCAACCAGCTGAGCGGCATCGCTGCCGAGAGCTCAACGGCGGTACCAAAGCTGATGCCGCCGGCTTCCTGCGCCGCCGCCGCTACCACATCGCTGCCCGCCGCTTCTGCGGCCGCAGTGCCCGGCGCACCGCCGCCCATCAGCGCACCCAGCCCCGGCAGCGCACCGGCAAACACCTCCAGACTGAGCATCACCGATAAAACCAGCAGCGCCATAACCGAGACCACGCTGAGAATCGTCAACCCCCGATTACCCACCGTGATCCAGACGATGATCAGCGCCGCGATGATGGCCGGCCAAAGCCAGGGCCAGGCAAGGGCAAACACCTGCTGTGCAACCGCGGCGCCGGCGGCTATCATCACCGCGGTCCAGCCCACCAGTTGCACGACGTTGAGCAGTGAGAAGAGCGCACCACCCCCAAAGCCAAAGGCCCGCTTGACCGTCCCCATCGCGTTTTGCCCGGTCTGGGCACCAATCAGTCCGGCCAGCAGCAGCGGGATGCCGCCAATCAGGTGCCCGAGCAGAATCGCACCCAGGCCACCGGCGAGGCCCAACGGCGCGATAAGCATGCCGGTGAGTATCTCGGCGATGGAAACTGCGGCGCCAAACCAGATCAGCGCGCTGGTAAAGGTGGAGGTGGAAGCAGAGGCGCGAACAATCTTATTCATATCACTTCTCCCTACGTTGGCATTGCCCAAATCAGGTAATAAGGGTCCGGGCTAATGCCCGATCTCAGCAGCGGACTGCTCCCCTGAATGATGTGGATAAGAATATCAGATATCCGTGCGCAGCGCCGCCCAATCAACGGAACAATCGAAGAGCGGTTCCAGATAGTGCAATGCGCGAAGAGGCGCAGCGGTGTTCGCACCGTCATGCGCAGCGCCGCAGCCCCCCACACCGTCGGCGGTGTTCGCGCCGTCGTCCCCTGCGCCGTCGTCCCCTGCGCCGCCGGCGGTGTTCGCGCCGTCGCGCGCAGGATACTGAAAGGCCTGGGCACACGACATGCAGTAGCAGAGCAAAACCTCGGCCCCGCTGTCGCAAAACTCCCTGAGACGCCCGCTGCGCAGCCGCTCACTGGCGGCCGGAGCGGTGATGAAGAGCAGCTTGCCCAGGCCGCAGCAAAGCGAGTGTTGGCGGTTGTGCGCAAGCTCGCGGATCTCCAAACCTTCGCAAAGTGAGCGCACCGAGGCGGCGATGACGCCGTGGCGACGGTCGGGACAGGAGTCGTGAATCGCCACCGAACGTGCGCCGAGCAACTCCGGCGTCAGCCTCATCCCCTGCTCAAACAAAAGATCGCTGAGAATGCGAACCTCCAGCACGTCCGCCATAAGCTCGCGCAATCCGTAAAAGCAGTTCGGACAGACGGTAACGACGCGCCGGACGCCGTGCGCGGTAAAAAAGCCCTTAAGTGTGGCGGCAAAATCCTGGCGCTCGTGTGGCGCAGCCGAAAAAGCCAAGATATTACCGCAGCAGCGCGCCGTCATCGCGTCGGCCAAACCGCGCTCACGCAGCCAGTTGTAGACCGACTCGGTCAGCGCCTGACTGTAGCTTGCCAATGCACAGCCCGGCCAAAAAAGCGTTGAGCAGACGCCTCGGGGCTCCTCATATTCAATACCCAGCCGCGCCCGCGTCTCGGTAAAGAAATTTGGCTGGCAATCCGTGCGGTAAGCCCGCAGCGCCTCTGTTGCATCTCCGGCATCAGTTTTCATAAGAGCAACAATACCACAGAAAAGGCATCAGAGCATAGCGTGAAGGGGGTGTTGCTAACCCAATCCCAAAGCCTGCATCACAAAGAGGATGGCGGTGAGGGCGATTACCACGACGATGGCCACGGTGGTCAGGCTGTTGGCCAGGCGACCGTTGCGATAGGCGCCCATCACGCGGCGGTTGTTGGCCAGGCGCAGCATGAAGACCAGCAGCACAGGCAAAAGGACGCCGTTTATCACCTGGGCGGTGAGCATGATGCCCATCAGGTCTATCCCGGGAACCAGCACCACAAAGCAGCCGATGGCGATGACCGCCGTCAGCAGCGTTTTATAGACCGGCGCTTCTGCCCAGCTGCGGTCGGCGCCGCGCTCCCAGCCAAAGGCCTCGCAAAGCGCAT
Organism: Coriobacteriales bacterium; assembly: GCA_031276475.1. Taxonomy (GTDB): domain Bacteria; phylum Actinomycetota; class Coriobacteriia; order Coriobacteriales; family UBA8131; genus JAISMZ01. The sequence continues at coordinate 1,299 of JAISMZ010000264.1, read as the reverse complement.
AGGCGGTGGTCTGGGGCAGCACGCAGGCCGCCAGAAACGAGGCGCCCAGCAGGCCGATGGCAAACAGCTGCTCGGCAAAGGGGCCAACCATCGGCTCCAACGCCCGCGCTGCGGCAGCCGCGTCGTCTACCGCGATGCCCTGGCCGTAGAGTACCGTCGCGGTGGTGATGATGATGAACCAGACCACCAGGCAGGCCGCCACCGCCCCGGAGAAGACGTCCACACGTTGGAGGAACAACTCGCGAATCTGGGCGCCCTTCTCCACAACATTACTCTGGCCAAAGAAGATCATCCAGGGCGCGATGGTCGTGCCGATTATTGCGATTACCAGGGCAAAGAAGCCTTTGTCAAAGACCAGCTGCGGCACCACGGTGTTCATTGCGACCTCGCCCCAGGCCGGCCCGCTGAGAAAGGCCGCCGCCACGTAGGTGACAAAGACCAGCGAGATGACCAGAAATACCCGCTCGGTGCGGCGGTAGGAGCCGCTCATCAAAAGCGCCCAGACGGCAAGGCCGGCCACCGGCACGCTGATGTATTTGTTAACGCCGAAGAGCTCCATTGCCGCTGCGATGCCCGCAAATTCGCTTAATGTAGTAGCTGTATTGGAGACCAGCAGCGCGCACATCGCTAAACTGGTCAGCCGGACGCCAAAGTTCTCGCGGATCAGCGCGGCAAAGCCCTTGCCGGTCTGGGCACCCATCCGTGCGGCGCATTCCTGCACAACCATCAAGAAGAGCATCGCCACGGGCACGGTCCAAAGCACGTGGTAACCAAAGCTGGCACCGGCAACCGAGAAAGTGGAGATGCCGCCGGCGTCGTTGCCAGCCAGCTCGGCGATAATGCCAGGGCCGGCGGCGGCGAGGATAAGCAGCAACAGCGGCTTTTTGCGGGCGGGGGTTGCCGGGAGGCGCTCCCCTGCCGCCGCGGCTGCCGCAGGCGATGCCATGCCGGTCGCGCCGGGGCGCTCCCCTGCTGCTGTCGTCGCGCTCGCCGCGCCGGGGCGCTCCCCCGCCAGGCTCGCCGCGCTCGCTGCGCTCGCCGTACTGGGGCGCTCGCCGCGCCGTCTTTGTTCTTTGCGGGTTGCCATCCTAAACGCCAATCACCCCGGCAGTGGTGAACAGATAGGTCAGGCCAAACTGGGCCGCCAGTGCCAACAGCATCACCACCAGGGTTATCGCGGTGTTGGAAAGGTCGCGGTCGCGGGCGAGGCGGGCGCGGCCGTAAAGGGTGACCAACACGCCTCCCAGCATTACCACCCCGCAGACGATTATCGCCGGCAGTGCGGCATTAAGCAGCAGG
>JAISMZ010000157.1 GCA_031276475.1 Coriobacteriales bacterium | reverse complement strand
CTTTTGGTACTTCCTGAGAGAAGATTATCGCATAAGTTGGACCTCGGTCTCATCCGCAACTGTCAGATTGGCACGGTGACAGGCGTTATGGGGCAGTGCGATAAACGTCATGCCGAGCGCGGTTTTGCGACTACCGCTATAATCGGTCGTACGGTTTTTCGCGACGGCCGTTACCGGTTTTGGATTGTGAAGACCGGCGAATAGAGGATGTTTACAAAAAGGAGCAATGATGGCATTGAATCCCTCGCAGTATGAGATTAGCGACATTTTTCCCAGCGAACACGATATTTCCGACCCATCGCTGGCCGACGCCGGCAGGGCGCGCATTGAGTGGGCCGACCGCGACATGCCGGTGCTGCGGATGATCCGCGAGCGGTTTGAGCGCGAGAAACCTCTGGCCGGAGTACGTGTCAGTGCCTGCCTGCACGTTACCACCGAGACCGCCAATCTGATGCGAACGCTGGTGGCGGGCGGTGCCGACGTCGTGCTTTGCGCCTCCAATCCGCTGTCTACCCAAGACGACACGGCGGCGGCGCTGGTCATTCATTATGGCGTGCGCACCTACGCCATTAAAGGCGAGAATACCGAGACCTACTACCGGCATATCGATGCGGCCATCGAGCACCGCCCACAGATCACCATGGACGACGGCGCCGATGTTGTCGGCCGTATTCATTCGCTGCGCCCCGAGGCTCTCAGCGAGATCATCGGCGGTACCGAGGAGACCACCACCGGTGTCATCCGCCTGGCCGCGATGGCTGCCGACGGCGCGCTGCGCTACCCGATCATTGCCGTTAACGACGCCAAGACCAAGCATTTCTTTGATAATCGCTACGGTACCGGTCAGTCCACTCTCGACGGTGTGGTGCGGGCCACCAACCGGCTTTTGGCGGGGCGCACGCTGGTGGTTTCTGGCTACGGATGGTGCGGCCGGGGCGTGGCTTTGCGCGCCCGCGGCATGGGCATGAAGGTCATCGTCTGCGAGGTTGATCCCTTCAAGGCACTGGAGGCGCATATGGACGGCTATCAGGTGATGCCTGCCGCCGCGGCCGCCAGCCATTGCGACATCTGGATCACCGTCACCGGTGACATCAACGTCATCGATGCGCCAGCTTTTGCCAACCTCAAAAGCGGCGCTATCATCTGCAACTCCGGTCACTTTAACGCCGAGATCAACATCCCCTGGCTGGAGGCCAACGCCGTTACCAAGACCGAGCTTAAGCCGCTGGTGGTGGAATACACCCTGGCCGACGGGCGCAGCGTCGTGCTTCTGGCCGAGGGTCGGCTGATCAACCTCAGCGCTGCCGAGGGGCATCCGGCCGAGGTGATGGATCTCAGCTTTGCCGACCAGGCCCTGGCCGCCGAGTATCTGGTGCAACACGCCAGCGAGCTCAGCGCCGGTGTTTATCCCGAACCGGACGAGATTGACGAGTCCATCGCCCGCCTGAAGCTGCAGGCGCTGGGAATCGCCATCGACACGCTGACCGACGAGCAGAGCGCCTACCTCAACTCCTGGCAGATGGGCACCGTGTAAGACCGTGCCTTCGGTCTACCTGATAACCCTGGGTTGCGCCAAGAACGAGGTAGACAGCAACCGGATGCGCGCCTTGTTGCGAGCGGCCGGTTATGTGCAGACGGACGAGCCAACCTTGGCCGACGCCGTCATCGTTAACACCTGCGCCTTCATCACCGAGGCGACCGAGGAGGCCCTGGACGTGATCTTTGATCTGGCTTCTTCTGAAGGCGTGCAGCAGGGGAGAACCAAATTGGTGGTCGCCGGTTGCCTGCCGGCTCGCTATGGTGGTGCCGCAGACGGCGACCTTGCCGCGTCGTTGCCGGAGGTGGACGCCTTTATCAGCGCTTTGGAGGAGGACGCCGTCGTTGAGGTGCTTGCCGGCCTGCTTGGCGAGGCGGCCGGCGTGGAGGGAGCGGCTGGCGGAGCGGGGATCAGCGCTGGCAAGGCGGCCGGCGAGGTGGCGGCAGCGGTGGGCGAGGTGACGGCGGTGGGCGAGGTGGCAGCTGGTGCCTGCGAGGTGGCGGCGGTGGGCGAGGTGGCAGCCGGCGAGGTGGCGGCGGCCACGACCGTGCTGCGCATTGCCGAGGGTCCCTGGGCCTACGTAAAGATTGCCGACGGCTGCTCACGCCGCTGCAGCTTTTGCACCATCCCCGATATTCGCGGTGCCTATCGTTCGCGCCCAGCTGCCGAGATCGTCGCCGAGGTGGACGGCCTTGTTGCCCAGGGGGTGCGCGAGATAATCCTGATCGCCCAGGACACCGGGCTCTGGCAGGATAGGGTGGCGCCGGGCGAGGGGGTGTGGGCTGCAAGCACGGATGGCGGTGCGGCCGCGACTGCAACAGCGGACGCAGGCAGTGGTGTGGTTAGTGCGACCAGCGGTACGGCGGCGGGTGCGGGCACTGCCGCAAAAACCAGCGTCCGCCTCCACAACTTGCTGGAGCTTCTGGCCGAGCGTCATCCTGCGGTCTGGCTGAGGTTGATGTACCTGCAGCCACAGGGGGTGACCGATGAGTTGCTTGCGGTGATGGCGGCGCGGCCGAACATCTGTAACTACCTTGATCTACCGCTGCAACACGCTGACTCCGGGATTCTTGAGAAAATGAACCGCCAGGGCGACGCCGAGCAGTATCTGGCGCTGCTTGGGCGGGTGCGCGCGGTTCTGCCCGACGTTGTCTTGCGCACCACGATGATCGCCGGTTTTCCCGGTGAGACGAGCGCCCAGGCAAAGGTCAGCGAGAGCTTCATCGAGGCAGCTGAGTTTGATTATCTGGGTGTATTCGTTTATTCGCGTGAGGAGGGGACGCCGGCGGGGGAGCTGCCCGACCAGATACCGCTGCGTACCCGTCGTGCCCGTGCCCAGCGCCTGCGCGACATCGCCGACGTGCTGGCCGTGGCGGCTGGCGAGGCACGAGTTGGCAGCATCTTGCCGGTGCTGGTCTGCGGCACAGATGAGGAGGGACCCTACGGTCGCACGCAGGGAATGGCCCCGGAGGTGGACGGCGTCGTACACCTTAGCTTTGGCTCGTCTTTACCCGTGCCGGGTGATGTCGTTCATGTTAGGATTACTTCGGTAGCACACTACGACTGGTATGGAGAGGTGCTCTGAGCGATGTCCGGATCGTCCTCAGCCAAGCAGATATTAACGCCTGCAAACATCGTTACCACGGTGCGCATCGCGCTGATCCCAGTGTTTGTCTTTGTGATCCTCGCGCCCTGGCCGTCCTGGATTGAGGACAATGCCATCGCAGAGCTTCTCAGTGGGATCAAGCCATTAATCGCCGCCGCGGTGTTCTCGCTTTTGGCCCTGACCGACTCCGTAGATGGCTACCTGGCTCGTTCGCGCAATGAGGTCACGACACTGGGTAAGTTTCTCGATCCTCTGGCTGACAAGATTCTGGTGACTGCGGCGCTGCTGGCGCTTACTGAGCTGGGTACGCTGCCAGCCTGGATCGCCCTGGTGATCATCGGTCGCGAGTTCCTTGTTTCCGGCCTGCGCATGGTTGCCTCGGCTGAAGGCCTGATAATTGCTGCCAGCCCGCTGGGCAAGGTGAAGACGGTGTTTCAGGTGATTGCCATAATATTATTCCTTCTTAAAGATATGGCGATGTTGCGGCAGCTGGGTGATATGCTTTGGAACGTGATCCAGTACTTTTGCTGGGCCGTGATGGTTATTGCGGTGTTGCTGACCCTGCTTTCTCTGGCTGACTACTTTTTCAGGTCTGCCGCCGCCTTGGGGCTGCCGCTGAAAATTGGGAGTGGCGCCACTGCGCCACAGGCAACCCCTGCCGCGCAGGTCATCGAGCGAGCTCTGGCCTCCGGACGCTCCATCGGCGCAGCCGAATCGTGCACAGGTGGCCTGATTGCCGCAGCGCTGACTGCGGTGCCTGGTGCCTCCGAGGTATTCAAGGGCGCGGTGGTCAGCTATGCCAATCAGGTCAAGCAGCAGGGCCTGGGCGTAAGCGCCGTGACACTGGCGCGCTATGGTGCCGTGAGCGAAGAAACAGCCTGCGAGATGGCAAAGGGTGCTTTGCGGGCGCTGGATGTGGATGTTGCCGTCAGCGTCACCGGTATTGCCGGCCCGGGAGGTGGGACGCCCGAAAAACCCGTGGGGACGGTCTGGATAGGCACGGCCTGCCGCGCTGCCGACGGCTCCTTCAGTGCTCGGGCTGAGCATCGTCTCTTTGCGGGTGATCGCGCCGCCGTGCGAAATCAGACGGTTGAAGCCGCGCTTCAGCTGCTGGGCGAGCAGCTGTCCGTATAGCTGGCCAAAGCCTGTCGGATAACTTCGGAGTCGTAGCCCTTCTGTGCCAGGCGTCGGTAGCGGGCATCTGATATATTGCGCGCCGTGCTGTGAAAACGGTTCAGCTGCACGATGGCTCGCTCCAGCTCACTCTCTTCGCTGAAGTAGTTCTGCGGGCAGTCTTCAAGGAAGCGCTCCAGAGCATCCTCGTTCACTCCGAAGCGGGCCAGCTCCCGCTCGATGCGCCGCCGCCCCCAACCCGAGGCTATCTTGCCGCGCAGGAAGGCCTCGGTAAAGCGGACTTCGTCCACCAAGCCACAGTTCACAGCCCGTTCAATCGCGGCTTCAGCCAGACCGTCCGGGATGCCGTCACGTTGCAGTCGTTGCTCCAGTTCGCTGGTCGTTCGCTCGCGCACATTGCAGAGCCGGACGATCTTGGCAAACGTGGAATCACTCGTCCAGACCCGGGGCCTGTCGGTCGCGGTAGTTCGCCGGCGCCTGCCGGCTGCGGCCGCTGCTTCTCGCCCGAGCCTGTCGGCCGCAGCTGCCTGTTGCCGTCCACCGGTTCCGCTCGTCCGCCGTGGCTCATCCGCTGCGGACGGGCGCTCACCATATCGGTTACTTTTTGTTGGCAACAGCTTCCTTTGTGATCGCCGGAGTAACAACGTCACTGCCCGTGGCCGGCTTCAGGCCGAGCGATTCGCGCACCAGAAGCTCGATCTCTTCGCGCTTCAGCGGGTTCTCGCGCAGCAGCTCCTTGGCGGCTTCGCGACCCTGCCCCATCCGCTCCTCGCCGTAGGTGTACCAGGCGCCGGATTTCTTAACGATACCCTGCTCCACCGCCAGATCGACGATGTTTCCTTCCTTGGAGATGCCCTCGCCAAACATCAGGTCGAACTCCGCCTGGCGAAACGGCGGCGCCACCTTGTTCTTGACGACTTTCGCGCGCACTCGGTTACCGATAATATCGGTATTCTTTTTGATAGAATCCACGCGACGGATATCGATGCGCACCGAGGCGAAGAACTTTAGCGCCCGCCCACCCGAGGTGGTCTCGGGGTTGCCGTAGGTCACGCCGATCTTCTCGCGTAGTTGATTGATAAAGATGCAGGTTGTGTTGGAGCGGGAGAGCGAACCGGCCAGCTTACGCAGAGCCTGGCTCATCAGGCGCGCCTGCAGGCCGACGCTGGCGTCGCCGATCTCGCCTTCTATCTCGGCCCGCGGTACCAAAGCGGCGACGGAGTCGATGACGATGGCGTCAATCGCCCCCGAGCGCACCAGCATGTCACAGATCTCCAGCGCCTGCTCACCGGTGTCCGGCTGGGAGATAAGCACCTCGTCGATATCCACCCCGAGGCGGGCGGCATAGCTGGGATCGATGGCGTGCTCAGCGTCGATGAAGGCGACGATGCCCCCCAATGCCTGAGCTTCGGCAAGGATCTGCAGGGCCAGAGTGGTCTTACCGCTGGATTCCGGGCCGAATATCTCAACAATTCGCCCGCGCGGCACACCACCGATGCCCAGTGCCGCATCGAGTGCCAAAGCGCCGGTGGGGATCACCCCGATCTCGAGGTTTGGGCCGCCCTCGCCAAAACGCATGATAGAACCTTTGCCAAACCGTTTCTCTATCTGCTCGGTGGTTATCTCGAGGTTCTTAAGTTGTTCCTGTTCCATCGGGTTCTCCTCAGTGTTGGTATGGTTCTACTTTCGTAATAGGGTCAGGATAACCGAACAGGTGTTCGATGTCAATACCAGCCCTGATCTGACTGGGGAAAAGCTGCCCGTAGGCTACCGTTCGCGGCGGGGCACGACTGCAATATCCTTGCGATTTCAGAAACCCTTCAGAAACCCTTCGGCTTTCCAGCGCGGAGCTTACGGCGAGCCTGCGCTGACCTGAACGGGGTTTTGTGTTGTTGGATCGCATTGCCGAGCTCTGCGTAAAAGGAACCGTAGTCCAGTATCTCGCCTCTTGTCTTTTGCGTGAAACACAACATCGAAGCGTTCTTCATCAAATGGATCCATTGTAGCGTCGTAGTGCTTGAATGCATCGCGCCCACCATGGTACTAGTGCAGTTCGTTTGTGTTTCCGCGCGAGGGGCAACATCGAGTCAATTATGTCATTTCTGCGCGGCTTTTCATGGGCTGTGTCAAGCTTTTCGGACACCTAAGCCGCGCAATCCAACTTGCTGTCAGGCCCCACCTCCAAAGATGCCGATGCGGGGTTTAAGAACGCCTCCATCTTCTCTGCCGGTATACGGTAGTCGATAGACGAGTGCCTCCTTTGGCGGTTGTAGAACACCTCGATGTATTCCATGACGGCGCCTCGTGCCTCTGAGCGGGTC
>JAISMZ010000081.1 GCA_031276475.1 Coriobacteriales bacterium | reverse complement strand
AAAGCTGGCTGGATCAGGCGCTGTATATAAAGGGCCTCGCTTCCTTCAGTTGTCATATCGCCAGAATACAACAGGTCCAAATCAGCGTCCTTGTAAGGAGCATCCCAACCATATTTTTCGCCGTTCAGCATGACAGCCGATAGATCCAAATCGATATGACCGCCATTCTCGTCATTCTTCCAGCTGATGCCAATAACAGAGGCCGACTCCCTGGGCGCAACAATACTGGAGCCTATCGGTATCTCACCGATGAAACTTTTCTCAGAATCGGGCAGGGTCAGATCCCAACCGTCAGGCAAAACGACCGATTTTTTACCAAGCCGGTTGGTTATTTCGACTTTAATCTGCTCGGTTAGCCTGCGAAAGGATAGCAACTGTTTCTCGGTCAAATCTTTTTTGGATGGTGGTGAGAAGATTTTACCATTGCGAACAATAAACGAGTCGAACCCCAATTCGCTCTTGACCAGATAGTTGGCTTTGTTATAGACCTTGATAAGATTGAAAATGTTCAGGGAGTCCAGGTTATAATCTTCATGGTTCAGGGCCTTGGTGATTACAAAATCCTGGGGTGCTTTGGGGCGATGGTGGATTTTGGCCAGGCGGCGAATTTTATTGACCAACGGTTTGGCCCAGGCGTATTTTCTGAGGCTCAGCAGCAGCGGCTTGTAGCGATAAAATACCTCGGCTAGCTCAATCTGATAATCATTTAAGCATTTTTTGATAAACGCGGCGGCTGCTTTTTTGTCATGACAACTACAACCCCACATCACAATGGCCTGGGGATTTTTGATAAGTAGCGTACTGCCGGTCAGAGCATAATTCATCGTGCGGATTATTTCTTCAGGCGATTCAGGTAACACGCCGCTCAGGTAAGCCGCGATTGTCCTGGCTTCCTTATTCTTGATTTTTTCGATGTTGATGGGCGTTTTGTAAAAAGCCAAAACCTTGAATAGATCAGCGATAGTTTCCTGCTTTAACGCTATGCCAGACTGCAGAGTCTCTTCAGCAAAATCCAGCGCCGTCTTTTTATCGATAACTCCAATCGGCATAAATTTAGTGAGCTCAGGCAGATCCAGTGATTCGTTGGGGATGTATATAAAGCCGTCCTCAACACCAAGCGCTTCAAAACCATAGGTTGTAAAGTAGTGGGCGATTGCCTGTCGCCACAAGTCGACCTGTGGAGTATCGGCAATAACCTGCCAGGATTTGTGAAAGGCCTGGTTAAAATCATTAGTTGCCAAGTATAGATCATCGAGCGCAGCGCTGAACTGATCCTGAAACTGCTCTTTGACCCTGGGGGCAGCAATTCCATATTCTAAGATCCGTTCATCTACCGAGAAACGTCTGTCAACCACTTCTTGGGGTAATTTCTTAAATGTATTCAGGAAAGCTTTTATCACTGTAAGTCCTCCCAGATTGGGTGTTGAGCGCGGTGAGTAATACGACAAATTCCGAAGAATCCTTAAAGGCACTCACTATGCGCTCGTTTTCATTATAGGTTAAGTGATGCTATCAGTAAAGATGCTTTTGAAGGACAGGATTTTAAGGAGTTTCAACGAGTGCCATCTTTAACGCAACAGAACAGGCCGAAGACTACATCGGAGAACTGGAGGCCGAAGTAGCCGCAATCAGCACACGCATCAAGGCGGTTGGCAACGCCACCAGTGACGCACTGGCTTTGGCCACCCTGTACAATGAACCTGCAATTCAACAGGTTCCTGCCATTGCCGCAAAACGCGTGGTGGAGATTCCCTTCTATGCAGGCCAGTTCATCAGCAATCCTTTTGGCTGTATCTGTCTTTATCATATCCGCTCCTGCTCTTGGCATCAATCAGAACCGTTCCAACATTTGTTGCCCTGCTCGGTCGCTGCTCTGCTCAGTCGATTTCTTTGAGCTGGTTGTGCCTGTCGCGCTTTTGAGTTGACGCCGGGATTAGCTCGGATAACGACCGCCAAGCATCGCCGATTGGACAAAACAGCGTCAATCCTTCATACTGTTGGGCATGAGAAAAGAATTTGAAGGATTCGGCCTATCCGAAACGACACTGGTTGCTGTTAGGAACCTCGGTTATTCTACTCCAACTCCCGTACAAGAGCAAAGCATCCCGCTGATCCTCACCGGACGAGACCTTGCTGCCGTCGCGCAAACGGGCACCGGCAAGACCGCCGCATTCCTCCTGCCTGTCATGGACCGGCTCGCGGCAGCACCGCCCAAGAAGCGCCGCAGAGGGCGCGGCGCCCAAAACAGGGCAAGACAATCAGACATACCCCTCGCGCAGAATACACAGCGGGACAAAGGACCCCGCTGCCTGATCATCACACCCACGCGTGAGCTGGCACAACAGATTGACTGCGTCGCCTCCAGCATCGCAGAGCAAACGCGGCACCGCATCCTCGTCGCAGTTGGCGGCGTGGGCTACGGCCATCAGCTGAACACGTTAAACAAGGGCGTTGACATCCTCGTTGCGACCCCCGGACGCCTGATCGACCTTCTGGAACGCAAGGCACTGTCGCTTTCAGCGGTTCAGGTGCTCGTACTCGACGAGGCCGACCGGATGTTGGACATGGGGTTTTGGCCCAGTGTGAACAAGATCGTGGGGCTGGCCTCAAACAGAAAGCAGACCCTGCTCTTCTCCGCGACCTTCTCCCCTGCTATCCTCAGCAAAACGCCCTCTCTGATGACCGACCCGGCCTTTGTGGAAGTCTCCCGCCAAGGCGAGACGGCCGAGCTGGTCGAGCAGCACATCATGCCGGTCGAGCATCTGCAAAAGCCCGCCCTGCTCGCCGGGATGCTCAAGGCCAAGGGCAGCAGGCGGGTGATCGTCTTCACGCGCACCAAAAGCCGTGCCGACGCCTGCGCCAAGCGGCTCAACCGCGAGGGGATCCGGGCCTGCGCCATCCACTCAAACCGCTCGCAGTCTCAGCGCGAGCGCGCCCTGGCCGACTTTAAGCAGGACCGGGTCGACGTTTTGGTGGCAACGGATGTGCTTTCACGCGGCATAGATGTCTCGGAAATCCGCTGCGTCTTTAACTATGACGTGCCCACCAACTCGGAGGACTACGTGCACCGCATCGGTCGGACGGGGCGCGCTGGCGAAAGCGGCATGGCCTACACCTTTGTCAGCCCTGACGAGATGAGCAAGGTGCGGGAGATAGAAAACCTGATTGACCAGGTGATCCCCAGCTATGACCTTGAAGGCTTTGCCTACGGAGAAGGACGGATCGTCCCTTCGCCCAACCGACTCGCTAAAAAGAAGTCCGTACCCGCCTTTAGCAGCAGGCGCAGCTACGGCAGGGGTCGGCGCCGGTAGGATACGCACTTGCCCATCGCCCGGATGCCGGAGAAGCACACCGGTTATCTGGAGTTAATTTGAGGGAACATTCATTTCATCCCACCGTTCTCCCTGATAAATCCTGGGACGTACGAACTCAGAGGCGACTTTGTTACCGTCCTCTTGTTGCCGTCTTCTTGTTGCCGGTTGAGACTGACACGGTGGTCGCTACCGCCGCGGGTGCGGGCGTGCTCTTGACAAGATCTGTCCTATCTGTTATAGTATAGATATAACAAAAAGTAGCTTTCGTTCAGCTGGAGTCGTCACGCAACGGCCCCATCTGCTTGGCACCAAAAGGAGGTCCCCCGTGTTTCTCTCCATCGAACCAGGCAGCGACGTCCCGCTTTACCTGCAACTGCGCAACCAGATTGTAGACGCCCTCGTGCGCGGCGAGCTTGTGGAGGGCGACCGGCTGCCCTCGGTGCGCCAGCTCGCCGTTGACCTTGGCATCAACCTGCACACCGTGAACAAGGCCTACAAGGCGCTTGAGCGCGAGGGCTACCTGCGCATCCAGGGGCGCCGCGGTGCCTGAATCGCCGCGCCGCTGACTTACACGGCCAGCTATCTTGAGCAACTTCAGGAGGCACTCGCTCGCCTTTCCATCGAGGCGCGAAGCCAGGGCATCGGCCCGGAGCTCTTTCAGGCGACCGTCGATCGCGCCCTTGCCGCGGGCACTCAGGCCGTTCCCTGCACATCAACCGGGCCCGCCCCGCAGGCACCCAGGCCGCCGTGCACAGGCTCCGGCGAGAAAGGATGACGATGACCATGAGGAAGCTTGCCGTCTATCTTACCGTTGCTTTTGCCCTTGCCTGGGTACTTCAGGCCGCCGCCGTCTTTTCCACGCCTCTACTACCATCCGCGCCCGGGCAGACATCTGACGCGCTTGCCCCGCCGCTTCTCTTTCAGGGCCTAGCCGCCGCCTCGATGCCGGCGCTGGCACACGGGGCACTCAACGCCTGCGCCGGAATACCGCTGTTGGTCATGCCCGCCCAGACCAGGTACTACCTCATCGGCCCTACGTTGGCCGGCCCGCTCGCGCTGTTGCCGGCCCTGCTTGTTGCGGCCGTGGTGCTGTTGCGAGGACGCCCTGTGGAGAATGACCGGCAAAACCAGGCACAGACCGCTGCTGCTGACGCCCCCAACCCGCAAGCGCCCGTCCGCAACCCCGCCCCGTCCAGCCCACAGCGCACACAGAAAGGATGACCACCATGCTGCTCGCCATCCTGCTCGTCATCGACATCCTGCTCGTCATCTGCTTCGCCTTTGTCCCCTACTACACCCGCGCCACCGAGCTCTTCGGCGTCACGCTGCCCGCCGAGCACAGCCGCGACCCCGAGCTGCGGCGCCTGCGCGCGTCGTATCGCAACCTGATGCTCGCCCTCGGCGCACTGCTTCTGGCGCTCAGCACCTGGCTCGGCCTCTCGCAGCCCGCCGATTCTCTCCCAGCGATGATCCTCTACCTGATCACCGTACTCTTCTACCTCGTCGCCGGCTTTTTAGTCTACCTGCCCAAACACTTTGCGATGAAGCGGATCAAGCGCGAGCGCGGCTGGGATGTCGTTCCTGTGGATAAGACCGTGGTCGCCCTGGCCGACACCGCCCCGCCTGCCCGCGACGTCGTCTCTGCGGCGTGGCTGCTCTTGCTGCCCCTGGTCATCCTGCTCACGCTTGCGGCCGTCTGGCTCGTCTGGCCGCAGGTACCCGACGTGGTGCCCACCCACTATGGCCTTAATGGCGTCGCCGACGCTTTTACGCAGAAGGGGCCGGCGGCGGTGCTTCCCCTCGTTGTTACGCAGGTCTTTCTGGCAGCCATCATCGCTTTTGCCTACTTTGTTGTCCGCCGCACCAGACGCCAGATTGACGCCGATGACCCCCAGGGTTCGCGCACACGCGACCTGCGCTTCCGGCGGCTGACGAGCGGCTCCATCGTAGGCATGGGCGTGCTCGTTGAGCTCTTGATTGGCACCCTGATGCTGATGTCTCTGACGGCGGTCGGAGAGGTCGGCCTGGTACTTGTCCCCGCGCTCGTGGTGCTAATCATCATATCCGTCGGCATTGTCTTTTTCACCTCCAGGGTGGGCCAGGGCGGCAGCCGCCTGCGCGAACCCGTGCACAACAAGGCCACGCGAGCCGCCGCCGTAAACATCGACGACGACCGCTTCTGGCTGCTCGGCCAGTTCTACTTTAACCCCGCCGACCCTGCGGTCTTTGTGGAGAAGCGCTTTGGCCTCGGCTACACCTGCAACTTCGCGCGCCCCGCAACGTGGCTGCTCGTTGGTGGCCTTCTCGTGCTGACGACTGGCACCCTGGTGGCGGTGTTCGTCCTGGCGGGGTAGGAAAAGGCCGTGGGGACAGGCCATCTGGCTCTGTTTTGTTCAACAGAACCAAACCGAGCCCGATGGCCGGTCCCCACGGCCTTTTCCTACCCCGCCAGGACGAACACCG
>JAISMZ010000071.1 GCA_031276475.1 Coriobacteriales bacterium | reverse complement strand
CCGCAGACATTGACGATCACGGGGACGTCCTGGGCGGCCAGCCAGGGCAGCTCGCTGGCGCAGAAGGCCTCCACGCCGGGGTTTTGCAGGCCGATCGAGTTGAGCAGGCCGCTGGCGGTCTCGGTGACGCGGATGCCGGGGTTGCCGGGCCAAGGCTTGGCCGAGACGCCCTTGGTGATACGGGCGCCAAGGACGGAAAGCGGCGGGGTCGCGGCGGGCGGGGTCGCGGCAGCAGCCGGCGCTGTGGAGGAGGACGGGGCAACAGCAGCCTGCGAGGCCGCCTCGCTCCAGATGGCCGAGTACTCGCGGCCGTTGCCGAAGGTGCCGGAGGCTACCGTGACGGGGTTTTTCAGCCAGAGGCCGCCGAGATTGACGCGGTCTAGCATCAGCGCTCTCCTTCCAACGCGGCATCGGGGCCGGGCGAGCGGGCAGCAAGGCCCCAGTCGGCCAGCTCCAGCACATCAAAGACCGGGCCGTCTACGCAGGCCCGCTTCTGGCCGGAGGCGGTCTGGACGACGCAGCTCAGACAGGCACCCACGCCGCAGGCCATCCGCCGCTCCAGCGAGGCCGCGCCGGACGCGCCGGCCGCGGCGGCCTGGGCGGCAACGATGCGCATCATCGCCTCCGGCCCGCAGGTGGCAACGTAGTCAAAGTGCCCATCGGCCAGCGCGACGGCGGACAGCTCGGTAACAAGGCCATGGTGGCCGTAGCTGCCGTCGTCGGTGGCGACCTGCTGGGAGTAGCCGGTATTGGGCGGCGTGGGGATGTCGCGCAGCGCATAGCTGCGGTAGCTGCCGCTGCTGCCGCCACCCAGCAAGCTTAAGGCCACCGTCTTGTCGCGGGCCCCGAGCAGGACCTGGGTCTCGGTGCCCCAGGCCTGCAGGCTACCCACCAACAGGGTCAAAGCGGCAAAGCCCACGCCGCCGCCAACCACCAAGGCCCGCTTTGCGCCAAGCGGCGGCTGCCAGGGACGTCCGATCGGCCCTAAGACATCGAGTACGGCCCCGGATGAATAGCCGGCGAGCAGCGCGGTGCCTGAGCCCACAACCTGATAGACGACGGAGACAAAGCTGAAGTCGCCGTGCTTATCGGCATAGACATCATGAATCGAGAAAGGCCGGCGCAGGAGATGATCGCCGTGACCGCTGAGCAGCAGGTGCAAAAACTGGCCGGGCTCGGTGCTCGTGGCGATGCCGGGGGCGCGCAGGACGATCTGTCTGAGCCCGCCGCTGAGCTCGGAATTGGCGATTACCGTTGCCTGTTCGCTGATCATCTGTGTGCTGCTCCTCGCTCCTCGTTGGTAGAACACCGTGCCTCGGCCCGTGGCGCGAGGCGGTCTTCTCCACAACTGCCTGACCTGCCCAAATCGGATTGCAAAACCGCTCCGCAGGCAACGCCAACGGGCGACGGTTGAACTCCCCGCTCCCCGGTCACTGCGCTCAACCCGCCGGCCACTGCGCGATATCCTGCAAGGCGATCGGTGCCAGCTCGGTGCCGCCCTGTCGGTCTCTTTGAGCCACCTCGATGGCCCGCACCACGGCGTTGGCGCCGGCTATCGTGGTGGCATAGCAAAGGCCATAGCGCACCGCCTGGGTACGCAGGCGGTAGCCGTCGGAGCGGGTCGTCTGGCCAAAGGGCGTGTTCACCATCAGCGCGATCTCGCCGTTGGCTATCATGTCGCCGATGTTGGGATGTGCGTCCTGAATTCTGCCCACCGTCTTTGCCGGCAGCCCCGCCGCGCGCAACACCCGCGCGGTACCGGCGGTGGAGACCAGCTTAAAGCCCAGGTAGTGCAGCCCATAGGCGATAGGCACAATAGCCCGCTTGTCGCGGTCGTTAACGCTGACGAAGGCCGTCCCGTCCAGCGGCAGAGAATAATCGATGGAAAGCGCCGCCTTGGCATAAGCGACCGGAAAGCTGGCACCGATGCCCATCACCTCGCCCGTGGACTTCATCTCTGGCCCAAGCACGATGTCGGCACCGGGAAAGCGGCCAAAGGGCATCACGGCTTCTTTTACGGAGAAATGATCGAGCTCGCGGGTCTGCGCCGGCAGTCCCAGCGAGGCGATGGACTGACCGACCATCACCCGGGCGGCGCATTTGGCCAGCGGCACCCCGGTTGCCTTGGAGGTAAAGGGCACGGTGCGGCTGGCCCGCGGGTTGACCTCCAACACGTAGACCTCGCTGTCTTTAATGGCGAACTGGATGTTCAGCAGGCCGCGGACGTCGATCTCTAAAGCCAGTATACGAGTATAATCGCGTACCTTGTCGATTATCGTCTGGGAGAGCGAAAACGGCGGCACGCAGCACGAGGAATCGCCGCTGTGGATGCCCGCCTCCTCAATATGCTCCAACAGCCCGCCGATGTAGACGTCGCTGCCGTCGGCCAAAGCGTCCACGTCCAGCTCTATGGCGCCTTCTAAGAAGCTGTCGAGATAAACGGGGTGATCCGGCGAGATGCGCGCCGCCTCGGCCATGTAGCGCTCCAGGTAGTCGCTGTTGTAGGCGATGACCATGCCGCGGCCGCCAAGCACGTAGCTCGGACGCACCAACAGCGGAAACCCCAGCCGCTCGGCCACCGTAAGCGCCTCGGCAAAGGACTCCGCCGTGCCCGCCGCCGGATAGGCGATGTTCAGCCGGTCGAGCAGCGCGGCAAAACGCTCGCGATCCTCGGCCAGGTCGATGGCCTCGTGCCCGGTGCCGAGGATCTGCACGCCGGAGCGCTCCAACTGTTCGGCCAGCTTGAGCGGCGTCTGGCCACCGAGCGTGACGATGGCACCGAGGGGTGACTCCACCTCGGCGATGTCCATCACATCCTCGTAGGTCAGCGGCTCAAAGTAGAGGCGGTCGGAAGTATCGTAGTCGGTAGAGACGGTCTCGGGGTTGCAGTTGACCATGATCGTCTCATAGCCGGCCTGGGCCAGCGCATAGGAGGCGTGCACGCAGCAGTAGTCAAACTCGATGCCCTGGCCGATGCGGTTTGGCCCGGCACCGAGGATCATCACCTTGGGGGCCGTGCTCGGGCGGACATCGCTGGCGCTTTCGTAGGTCTTATAGTAGTAGTTGGTCTGGGAGGCAAACTCCGCAGCGCAGGTGTCAACGATCTTAAAGACGGGATTCACACCGAGCTCTTGGCGGCGGGCACGGACGTCGTACTCGCTAACGCGGGCGGCGGGCAGCAAAGCAGATGTGGAGGCGAGCGGCTTCGCACCCGGCAGCGATTCGCCCGCACCGGCCGCGGAGGCAGTGGGCTGCGACCCGCCAGCAGCGCCGCCGGCCGCGGCCGCCGCAGCCTGCGAGCAGAGCCAGGCGATCTGGATGTCGGAGAGCCCCAGTCGTTTGGCCGCGCGCAGCTCCTCAGCGTCAAGCTCGGCCAGCGGGCGGGCGCGCAATGCCTCCTGGCCGGCGACTATCCGGCCGATGGCGTGAAGGAACCAGGGGTCGATGCCCGAAAGCTGAGCGACCTCCTCCACAGACCAACCGCGACGCAGGGCCTCGGCGATGTAGAAGATGCGGTCCTCGGTGGGCACGCCGACAAAGTGGCGGAACTGCTCCTCATCAAAGCTGTCGTGTCCGTCGGCACCGAGTCCGGCGCGGCCGTTTTCCAGCGAGCGCATCGCCTTGCCCAGCGCCTCCTCAAAGGTCCGGCCGATGGCCATCGCCTCACCGACGGCCTTCATCCGCGTGCTCAGCGTTGTGTCGGTGCCCTTGAACTTCTCAAAGGCAAAACGCGGCACCTTTACCACCACGTAGTCGATGGTCGGCTCAAAGCAGGCCGGCGTGGCGCGGGTGACGTCGTTGAGCATCTCGTCGAGCGTATAGCCCACGGCCAGGCGGGCGGCAAACTTGGCTATCGGAAAACCGGTTGCCTTGGATGCCAGCGCGCTGGAGCGCGAGACGCGGGGGTTCATCTCGATCACCACCATCCGGCCGTCGCGCGGGTTGATCGCGAACTGCACGTTGGAGCCGCCCGTCTGAACACCGATCTTCTCCAGGATCGCCAACGAGGCAACGCGCATCCGCTGGTACTCGATGTCGGTCAGGGTCAGCGCCGGGGCCACGGTTATCGAGTCGCCGGTGTGTACGCCCATCGCGTCGAGGTGTTCTATTGAGCAGACGATGATGCCGTTGCCGTTGGCGTCGCGCATCACCTCCAGCTCAAATTCCTTCCAGCCGAGGATGCTCTCCTCCACCAGCACCTCGCCGGCCGGGCTCAGATCGAGCCCCTGGGCGATTATCTCGCGCAACTCCGCCAGGTTGTAGGCGATGCCGCCGCCCGCGCCGCCCAGTGTGTAAGACGGCCGCAGCACCAGCGGAAAGCCCAGCTCAGCAGCCAGGTTCTCGGCCTCCTCAACGCTGTAGGCATAGCCGGAGCGCGCGCATTCCAGACCGATCTCGGCCATCGCCTCGGCAAACAATCGGCGGTCCTCGCCGCGCTCGATGGCCGCCAGGTCGCAGCCGATCATCTCCACGCCGTACTCCTCCAAAACGCCGGCGCGGGCCAGCTCTACGGCGCAGTTCAGACCGGTCTGGCCACCGAGGGTTGGCAGCAGTGCCGAGGGTCGCTCCTCGCGTATCACGCGCGCGAGCGAGTCCAATGTCAGCGGCTCCACATAGGTGCGCGTGGCCATCTGCGGGTCGGTCATGATCGTGGCGGGGTTGCTGTTCATCAGTATGACCTCAAAGCCGTCCTCAATCAGCACCTTGCAGGCCTGGGCGCCGGAGTAGTCAAACTCGCAGGCCTGGCCGATGACGATTGGGCCGGAACCGATGATCAGTATTCGTTTGATGTCGTCTCTGCGGGGCACGCGGGTCTCGTCCTTTCCTGGCGGGCAACTATCCTGGCTGGTAAAGCGGGCTTGGCCGTCCCTAAGCGCCTTTTGATCGTATCATAATTCCCTGCCTGTCCGAAGAACCTCTTTAACAAAAGGATTGTCGTTGTCCAGCTCGGATGTCGGAAACCCCAGCGGCTCTATGTCTATCCCCTTGTATTTTCGCGTCAGTCGGAACAGTCGCGTGAGAATCTCTATCGATGAAAGCCCTTCAAAACTGCGTGAGAAAAAACATAGATCGATGTCGCTTTGCTCTGTGGCATCGCCTCGCGCATGGGAGCCGAACAAGATGGCGCGATCGATTGGCAGCGCACTCCTCACGTCTGCTACGTAATCCTCCACAGCTCTGTTTACGGCCTCAGTGTTAACAGCCACGCGAACACCTCCTTTGTCTGTTTGAGGATCTGCTCGGCAGTCTGCTGATCCAGACGCTCGCTCAGCTTTTGCCTGTAGTCTGCGTAACGCCCATTCAGAGATAGTGTATCCTTTTCTGTGCGTCCATCTGCATCACTCCTAAGCCTGGTTTCATTATAAGGCAGATGCGATGGGATGACCACCTGGCAGCCACGAGCCTGGCAGCTTTCCCAACATCACCCAACTTTATACGAGCAGGTAGTGCTTGCAGATACTTTCCACCGTATTGCAAAATATCGTCAGATGACGTCTCCGGTGAGAAAGTTGTATTCTTTGACCACCTTCTCAGCGATAATGTCGGCATAGTCTCCAATGCCGTACTCGAACTTGCGGTACAGCGACCAGGACACGAAATCCACAGCCTGAAGCCCTTTGTCCTCTGAAGGCTTTGCGGGATTGACTCTGAGGCCCTCAGAGTCAATCCCGGTCAACACAAACGCCTTGAACTGCTCGCTTTGATTCTTGTTGGTCTCCATCCTGGAAGGAATCAGTTCCAAGGCCTCATCGGAATCGAAGACGCCGTCCATATAAAGGCGGTTCAACAACATGCTTACCATTGAGGCGTAAAGGACGTGCTTGTCTGGGGTTACCCGCATCCTCCTCTTGTTCAAGACGACCGTCGCTATCTGGATGTCTTTTTCGGCAAGCAGCCTGAGCATCCGCTCCCTTGTCGTCCGCTTCTCATAGTAGGCATGGAGTATCCCATGCGAGTGCTTCTTGTCGGTCTTGGAAAGCGTGTTGAAGACCTTCTTCACGGCCTTCGTTACCGAGCCGCGATTCTTGGCAATAAGCAGCGTAATCATGAAGTGCGTAGAGATCCCGGGCTTGTCAAACGCAAAGCCCATATTCCCGCTCTCGTCAAACCACGCGACTTTGGCCACACATCCTGCAATCGGTTGGCTGCTCACTCTAAAAATGATAAAACCCCCAATCCCTTAGCGCGGAACTCTCCGGAACCGCCCGATTGGGGGAATTACTTATCAGAGCCATTCTGACAGGCCAGCACTGCGCCGTCAAGCAACGGTTTGGTTGAGTACAAGACAAAATATCAGGCACTGCGACAGGAAGCATGTCCGGCGGCAAACAGAAAAGCAGCCCGCCCCGAGAGGCTGGCTGCTTTATTTCCTGCTATTCTTATAAAGCCGAACCGTCATCGCAAAGCCACCGGCAAAGCAGTGAATGGCGTTCGACTGGCGGTTGTATGGTGGAGTCGAACCTGGTCGAACTCTGCCGTTCGCTTGCATCCTAGTTTAATGCGGAGATCGATGCCTGCTTTTTTGCTCCGCTTTGGGAGCTGTTGCGTCGAAATTATCTCCGTGAGGAATCAAACATGAGTTTCTTTATGCAAATGTCTTGTCTTTTGCCATGTGATACAAGTCCCTTATGAGAAAATCCAGTGTACGTTTAGCGTGTA
>JAISMZ010000055.1 GCA_031276475.1 Coriobacteriales bacterium | reverse complement strand
AATATCATCAAGTAGGTCAAGTTGACCCGCGACGTGGCCCGGCGCCTTGCCGGGCCGCGTCTTGCCCTTTGTTGAGGAGTAATCATGCGAACGTTGGTCACCTTGGCGTGCACCGAATGCAAGCGTCGTAACTACACGACCAAGAAAAATAAACAGAGCAACCCTGAGCGTATCGAGTACAAGAAGTATTGCAAGTGGTGCAAGGGCCATACCCTGCATCGCGAAACCCGTTAACCGGTATGGTATGACACAGGCCAGTAGCTCCAATTGGTAGAGCGGCGGTCTCCAAAACCGCATGTTGGGGGTTCGAGTCCCTCCTGGCCTGCCAGACCTTTCCGGTTCCTTCAAAGGAATCTGATGGCAAAGAAACCGCAGAACAGACATCGTAATCAAGCTGGCAGAGCGTCCGGTTCGGGAGGCAGACAGGCCGCGCCCTCTGGGTCGGGCGATAAGCAGCTTGAGCAGAGCGCAAAACCGGCCCAGAGCGCGAGCAAGTCGGTAAAAGCTGAGGCCAAGCCGGCTGAGACTAAGCCAGCCAAGCCGCAGTCTGCCGCCCGGAAGACCACCAAGGCAGACGTTAAAAAGGAAGCCAAGGCGGCCGCGAAAAAGGGCAAGAAGCCCAGCGTTCTGGCGCGGATAAAGGACTATTTTCACAACGTCCGCCTGGAGATAAAGCGCTCCACCTGGCCCACAAAACACGAGGTGCTTAACATGAGCATCATCGTTGTGGTGGCGCTGCTGTTCTTTGGCATCCTGATTTTTATCATCGACCAGATAATGGTGACGCTGTTGCAACTGTACGGAAAGATAGCCCCGGAGGGCTCGTTTTTCCAGCCTGACGCCTCCGGTGCAGCTGACGCGAGCGCTGCAGCTGGCGACGCCTCGGCGGCCGCCGACGCCTCCGGTGCAGCTGTCGACGCCTCCGCGGCCGCTGACGCCTCCGGTGCAGCTGACGCCTCCGGTGCAGCTGACACGAGCGCTGCGGCTGGCGACGCGGCTCCTCCCGACGCGAGCGCGACCCCTGCCGCAGATGCTGCCGCAGACACCGCCTCGGGTGCCTCCGCCAGTTCTTCAGCAACAGGCGGGCAGTGATCATGGCCAAAAAATGGTACGTTTTACACACCTACAGCGGTTACGAGAACAAGGTTAAGCAAAACCTCGCACACCGCGTGGAGTCGATGGGCTTTGAGGATCGCGTCTTTGATATTCAGATCCCCACCGAGGAAGTCGTCGAGATAAAAGAGGGCGGCAAGCGCGTCACCTCCGAGAAGAAGGTCTTTCCCGGTTATGTGCTGGTGCGTATGGAGCTGGACGACGCCTCCTGGGGCATCGTTCGCAATACTCCTGGCGTAACCGGTTTTGTGGGCGCGCAGGGCAAGCCCTCACCGCTTTCGCGCGAAGAGTACAACAAGATAATGAAGCGCACTCATTCGGATGCGCCGCGCAAGACATCCTCCAACCTTCAGGTTGGCCAGAGCATCAAGGTTGTCTCCGGCCCCCTGGCGGAGTTTGACGGCACGATCAGCGAGGTTAATCCCGAGGCTGGCAAGATTCGCGTAATGGTCTCGATCTTTGGCCGCGAGACGCCGGTGGAGTTGAGCTACGACCAGGTGACGAGCCTCTGACCCAGAGAACACCGCCTGAACAGGACGGCTGCGGATGCCCGTAAGGGGCGCTTCTCATCCACAGCTTATACCAGACGACCGTACACGCTACACGAGCAAGGAGCAAGAAGATGGCACCCAAGAAAAAGAAGATCGCCGGCTACATTAAGCTGCAGATCACCGCCGGCCAGGCGACGCCGGCTCCGCCCGTAGGCCCTGCACTCGGCGCCAAGGGCGTGAATATCATGCAGTTCTGTCAGGCCTTTAACGCTGCCACGCAGGACAAGGGCAGCACCATCATCCCGGTGGAGATCACCGTTTATGAGGATAAGACCTTTGATTTCATCACCAAGACGCCGCCGGCTGCGGTGCTGATAAAGGAGAAGCTGGGCCTGGAATCCGGCTCCAGTGAGCCGCATCTGGAGAAGGTCGGCACGCTGAGCACCGAGCAGCTGCGCGAGATCGCCGAGATAAAGATGCCCGACCTTAACGCCAACGACGTTGAGGCGGCCATGAAGGTCGTTCAGGGCACCGCCCGCTCGATGGGCGTGCGCGTTGAGGGCGTTGCCGACACCGGCGTTTATGCCAAGAAGAAGAAGGTGCTGCCGGTTGAGACGCCTGCGGCCGGCCCGGGGGCTGGTGAGGCAGGCTCTGAGGCCGCCGACGCCGCCTGAGGCGCCATTGCAAAGGCCGGCTGGGCGCTTGCCGGCGCCTGAAGCAGCCCCCAGCGAGCCGCCTACTGCCTTTGACGGGCTGCCCGCGGACAAGCTGCAAGACCATAGGATGTGGAAGGGTCGGCGTGACCCGCACCACGACTTCTGAGAAAGGAAGATTGTCATGCCAAAGCTCACTAAGAACCAAAAAAGCCAACAGGCCAGGGTGGATAAGACCACGCTTTACGCGCCGTTGGCCGCTGCCCGCCTGGCCAAGGAAGTTGCGACGGCCAAGTTTGACGAGACGCTGGAGGTGCATCTGCGCCTCGGCATAGACACCCGTCAGGCTGACCAGCAGGTGCGTGGCTCAATCTCGCTGCCACACGGCACCGGCAAGACCGTGCGCGTAGCCGTTTTTGCCGAGGGCGAAAAGGCCCGCGAGGCCGAGGCCGCCGGTGCCGACGTTGTGGGCTCCGATGACCTGGTCGCTCAGATCCAGGGCGGTTTTTTGGAGTTTGATGCGACGGTGGCCACCCCCGACCTGATGCCCAAGGTTGGGCGTCTGGGCAAGATCCTCGGTACCCGCGGACTGATGCCCAACCCCAAACTGGGCACGGTGACCAACGATGTTGCCCGGCTCGTCGGCGAGCTAAAGGCCGGTCGTGTTGAGTACCGCGCC
Source organism: Coriobacteriales bacterium (assembly GCA_031276475.1). Lineage (GTDB taxonomy): Bacteria > Actinomycetota > Coriobacteriia > Coriobacteriales > UBA8131 > JAISMZ01. The sequence goes on along the minus strand of JAISMZ010000055.1, from coordinate 22,468 downwards.
GACCGCTTTGGCATCTGCCATGTTCCGGTGGGCAAGCTCTCGTTTACGACGGAGCAGTTAACCGAAAATTACGCGACCCTGCTCGAGGAGGTGCTGCGTGTTAAGCCGGCCGCCGCCAAGGGTCGCTATCTGAAGTCGGTCACCTTTGCCTCAACGATGGGGCCTGGCATTCCGGTGGACACCACGCGTACCCGCAATCTTTTGGAGGAGGACGAGGCGGAGTAGACGCAGCGTTGCGGCAGGCGCAGAACCTTTGTCTGCTGGCGGCTGTTGCGTCCTGTGCCCGCCCGTTGCGCGGGTGGGGCGTTACGGCAGCGTGGCGCGCCGCTCCATCTTGCGGCTGCGTTTGTATTCGTACATCAGTTCATCCGCCTGGGCGAGCAGTTCCGAGCCCGAATGCCCCGCCTTACCGTCGGCCTGCACAACGCCGTAGCTGATGGAGCGCTGACATTCGTCTCCCGACTCGGCAACCAGCTGTGAGCGGACGTCTTCCAGCCAGCACTCGGCTTCCTGTTTGCTCCAGCCGGGACAAAGCAGCATGAATTCGTCACCGCCCAGGCGGCTGAGAACGATCTCGCTGATGACACAGACCGGACCGGCTACCTCGGCGTCCGTCGCTGTCTCGTCAGTGCGCGCGTCACCACTCGCAGGAACCTCCGTCGCGCTGCCGCTCGCAGAGGCCTCCGTTTCGCTGCCGAGGCCCGTGCCGCCCATCGCCGTGGCGCGGGCGCCGCTTTGCAGCTTGTTAGAGACGCTGAGAATGTACTCATCGCCCGCCTCGTGGCCAAAGCTGTCATTAATGTATTTCAGGTTGTCCATATCTACAAAGCAAATAGCAAAACACTCGCCTTGAGCCAGCCATTTTTCCAGCAGATTCATACCGTAATGGCGAGAATAAGCGCCGGTCAGGGCATCAAAGAAGGCCACCGACTCCAATTCCTCGCGTCGCCGCTTCTCCTCGGTGATGTCGGTTATCAAAAAAGTTAGCGCCTTGTGTTCCTGCCAGGTAAAGGGGTTCAGAGTGATCTGCAAAAACTGACGGTTGGGGCCTGGGACGTCCCACGGCCCCGCCTCGTCAAAGCTGATCTCCTTGATCAGCCGCTCATCGCTGCTGGCATTATAATTCAGCGCTCGCTCAATCAGCCAGGCTCGCAAACGGTCTTCTTCAACCGGGTCGTTCAGGGTTTCGCCGGTTTCGCGATTGCTGTAAAGCGTCTCGCCCGAAGCTCTGTCTAAAACGATGATCCACTGGTCGATATGCTCGGCCAGGGCGATCAGCATGTCGTTGTTCTCGCGCAAGGTTTCGGCGGTCTGCTCGAGGCTGGCGGTGCGTTCGCCCAACTGGACGATCATATTGTTAACTGCTTCGGATAATTCGCCGAGAAAACTGACGCGCTGCTTGTAGTCGCCTTTAGCTACCTGATTTATCTGCCAGGCCAGATGCTTGAGCGTTGCCTGCAGGCTCTTCAGGTCGCTGGCCAACTCGTTGCCAGGGCTGGTTGGGCTGCCCTCCAGGCGGCCACGGGCGATGTCGTCGGCCAGGGCGCGCATCTCGGCGACCGAATTGCCAAAGTAGAGCAGCCCCTGTGCGAAGGTGACAAAGTCTGCCGGCAGGCTCTCGGGGTCAAGCTGTGCGCGCTGCGGATAGTAGATGACATTCTTCAGGTAATCAAAGAGCGTCTCGATGGCGGCGGCGACCGACATAATCGGTGCGTCGGCCCCTGCGGTGGCCGCCGCAGGGGCCTGAGCCGCTGTGGCTGCGGAGACAACCGGCGCAACCGGCGCGGTCGCGCCGGTTGCGCTCAGCGTGGCAGAGCCGATCTGTTCGTCATCGTTCATGGCTGGTTTCTGGTTTCGGGGCGGATGCAACGGCGAGGCGCCGCGTCCTACTCCACAACTCCTTTAAAGCGGCAGACGCGGTCGCCGCTGGCCCAGCAGTCAATCTCGCGCACCTTGTAGTGTTTGCCCGTGTAGGCCTCCAGGATGCCGGCGATGAAGCCCTCATCGTAGTCGCAGACGGTCTCGTTGGTTATCGGCAGACCGCTGCAGTCCAGGTCCTGGCCCACGGTCAGCACCAGCTCGCCGCTTTCGGGGTCAAAGGCCTCCATTCGCAGGATGCCGATTTTTAAGTCCTCCAGGGTCTTTTGCAGCTGGGCGATGAAGCTGTCCAGATCCGCCGTGAGATCCAGTGACTGCCGGGCCAGCTCGGTGCCGGCCAGGTAACCCGCGTCGCGGAACAGCTGATTGGCCTGATCGGAACCGTAGTTCTTGGTGAGAACGTCGAGCATCGTGAACTGCATCAGGCGATAGACCAAAACTGGCATCTCCTCGCCGAGGTCGCCACGTCCCTCCTTGATGTCGCCGAGGTTCTCCCAACGAAACACGTTGTGGGTTACGGGCTCGTTACTCTTGAATACGTTGTCCATGGCACTACTCCTTGCTGTGTGGTTTGGCCTGTAGCCGAAGACCTGATTTCTGTCTGGTGTTATTGTACCACTATTCAATTACATTCAGGTAACCGAATCCCTGAATGTTTGTTCAGGAGGGTTTGACAGGTCGCGGGCGAATGCCTACAATGGCCGACATGAAAATGAAAACGGATTTCAGATTGGTGGTCGTCATGAAAATGCGCGCGAACTTCAAATTGCTTCTGCTCGCCTTGACTCTGTCCATCGCGCTTGCGCTCGGCGGCTGCGGTGCTGGCAACGGTGCCGGGGCAGCCTCCGGCTCTTCTGGGAGCAATGCTTCGGGCAGCAGTGGTGCTGCGGCCACTCCAGCGCTCAAGGTGGTGACCACGGTCTTTGCGCCCTACGACTTTGCCCGCCAGATTGGTGGTGCGCAGGTGGAGGCGAGCATGTTGTTGCCGCCGGGGGTTGAAAGCCACGGCTTTGAGCCCACACCGCGCGATTTGCTGAGCATCCAGGAATGCGACCTGTTCATCTACATCGGCGGTGAATCGGAGACCTGGGTGAGCGACGTTTTGGATTCCTTAGATTTACAGAAGACGCGAGTGTTGCAGCTGATGGACAGCGTGAGTCTGTTGGAGGAGGAGATTGTTGAGGGCATGGAGCCTGAGGAGGAGGAAGAGGCCGACCACGCCGCCGCCGACGCCGCCTCCGCCGACGCCTCTGGCGCCGCTTCCGCCTCCGCTGAGGCCGACGAGCACGCCGCTGAAGGCGAGGAGGTCGCCTACGACGAACACATCTGGACTTCTCCAGAAAATGCCAAAAAGATGGTCAAGGCGATCTCTGAGGCCCTTTGCGCGTTACGGCCTGCCGAGGCCTCGCAGTTTCAGGAGCGCACGCAGGCCTATCTAACCCAGCTTGACGAGCTTGATGCCGCTTTGCACGAGACCGTCGCCGCCGGTGTGCGCAAGACCATCGTCTTTGGCGACCGCTTTCCCTTTCGCTACCTTACCGACGAGCTGGGCCTGAGCTATTACGCCGCCTTCCCGGGCTGTTCCAGCGAGACGGAGGCCAAGCCCGCCACCGTCGCCTTTTTAATCGACAAAGTAAAGGCTGAACGTCTGCCCGTGATCTTTAAGATTGAGATGTCCAACACCGACATCGCCCAGACCATCGCCGAGGAGACCGGGGCGGCACTGCGCAACCTGCATTCCCTGCATAACCTCAGTGAGTCCGAGGTCAGCTCCGGCGCGACCTACCTCTCGATAATGTGGGATAATGTGGCCGCGCTGAAGGAGGCCCTGGACTGATACACTGCAAAGACGTCAGCTTTTCCTATGCGGGGCGGCCGGCCGTCTGCGCCCTTGATTTCTCCATTGCTCCGGGGGACTACCTCTGCGTTGTGGGGCCCAATGGCTCGGGCAAGAGCACCTTGGTGCGCGGTCTGTTGCGGCTGATGCCTCCGAGTGCGGGCCAGCTCAGTTTTGCCAGCGACCTCAAGCCCTGTCAGGTGGGTTACCTGCCACAACAAGCCGCGATCAGTCGCGGATTTCCCGCCAGTGTACGCGAGGTCGCACTTTCCGGGCGACTGGGTAGACGCGGGCTTAAGCCGTTTTACAGCCGTGCCGACCGCGCTGCGGCCGAGGAATGTCTGGCCCTGTTTCGTGCCGCCGATCTGGCGCGCCGCAACTTTGGCGAGCTCAGCGGTGGTCAGCAGCAGCGAGTGCTGTTGGCTCGGGCGCTTTGCGCGGCCGAGAAGCTGCTGATTTTGGACGAGCCGGCTGCCGGCCTTGACTGGGCCCTGCAAGGCGAGTTGGAGCAGATCATCGCCCGCGTCAACCGGGAGCGTGACGTGACGGTGGTGATGGTCTCGCATGACGTACAAAGCGCCCTGGCCAATGCTGGCCTGATCCTGCACCTCGACACCGAGCAGCGCTTCTTTGGCACGCCGGAGGCCTACCGTGCCTCGGGTGTGGGCGACGGCTTTTTGGGGTGCTTTCACGAGGGTAGCCTGCCCGCCGCGCCCCGCGGCGCTGCGCCTCGCGACACCCCCGCGCCCCGCGGCGCCGCGCCCCACGACACCCCGGCGGCTCGCGACACCCACCCGCCCCACGACACCCCCGCGCCCCGCGGCGGAGGCCATCATGCTTGAGACCCTCCTGGCCCTGCTCTCCTATCCCTTTTTGCTGCGGGCTCTGGTGGTGGGGTTGCTGGTCTCGCTAACCGCCTCGCTCCTCGGCGTCAGCCTGGTGCTCAAGCGCTACGCGATGATCGGCGACGGTCTGGCCCATGTGGGCTTTGGCGCGCTGGCCATCGCAACCGTGCTGCACGCCGCGCCGCTGGCCGTTGCGTTGCCGGTGGTGGTGCTGGCAGCCTTTTTGCTGCTGCGCGTCTCGGAGCGCTCGCAGATCAAAGGCGACGCGGCCATCGCGCTGATCTCCACCGGAGCGCTGGCGGTGGGCGTAACAGCCGTCTCCGTCTCTCCCGGCGTAAACATCGACATCACCAACTACCTGTTTGGCTCAATTTTGGCCACCAGTCAAAGCGACCTGATGCTTTCCATCGTGCTGGCGGTGGTGGTCTTGGTGCTGTTCGTACTCTGCTACCACAAGATCATGGCCGTCACCTTTGACGAGACCTTCGCGCGGGCCACAGGCGTCAATGCCGGCTTCTACAACGCGCTGCTGGCCCTGCTTACGGCCGTGACCATCGTCTTGGGGATGCGGATGATGGGCGCGCTGCTTATCTCCAGCCTGCTTATCTTTCCGGCACTGACCTCAATGCGCCTGGCTCGCAGTTTTCGCGGTGTAACGCTTTGCGCGGCCAGCGTGGCGGTACTCTGCTTTGCCGTAGGCGCGTCGTGTTCCTATCTGGGGGATCTGCCCACAGGCTCCACGGTGGTCCTGGTGAACATCGCGGCCTTTTTGTTGTTCTGGACGATTCGTACGCTATGGAGGAGGACGTCATGAGCCATCGTCCCAACCGTCCCGCCGGCCGCAGCTCCGGCACCCCCGCCGGCCGCAGCCCCGGCACCCCCGCCGGCCGCAGCCCCGGCACTCCTGCCGGCACCTCCGCCGGCCGCAGCTCCGGCACCCCCGCCAGCCCCGCCGCCGGCCGCACTCCCGCCAGCAGCCACTACAACACTCGCCAGCGCGAGGCCATCGTCGCCTATCTTACGGCGTTGGGTGACGCGCACGTTACGGTTGAGCAGATCGCCCAACACTTTGCCCAGTCCGGTACCCCTATAGGCCGCACGACCATCTACCGACAGCTGAACCGCCTGGAATCCGAGGGCCTGCTGCGTCGCTTTGCAACCGACAAGGCGACGGCCGACTGCTACCAATACATCGCCACGCCACAGCGCTGCAGCACCCACTTTCATCTGCTCTGCAGCAGCTGCGGCCAGCTGCTGCACGTGGATTGCGCAATGCTCAATGCCTTGCAGGAACACGTCGCCGCCGAGCACGACTTTACCCTGGACGTCGCTGCCACCGTCTTTCGGGGCACCTGCAGGGAGTGCCTGAAAGCCCATGAATCCCCCCAGGGAGGCAACGATTCCCAGGGAGGCAACGATTAGCCGGTACCTCCCTAAAGAATGCAGGCTGAGAAGGTAAAATTGTGAAATCTGTTGTGGTATTTGCCGTCCCCGGCTTTCACCGGGCAGAGTTCGCCGCCGGCATAGCCCAGATAGTAGGGCAGGGACGGCTCCGTGGCGCTCAGGTACTTAAGAGCCAACTCCATCTCTGCTTCCGGATTTGGCGCCAGCATGATATATCTTGTTACGCAGGGCATCAGCAGCAGCCCGCTGTGTTTGTCCAGGGCAGCCAGCTCATCGAGTGAGGCCTGGGCGGTGTCCAGAATGCCTTCGCGGTCTATCCCGGCTATCGAGAGAGTTGAACCCTGAGGCACAAAGCCGCCGCAAAGGACGGCGCCGTTCTCATCCGCACCATACATCGCCAGCGCCACCGGCTTGGAGCCGTCGCCAGAGTCTACGATTATCGGGATGGTGGTGGTGTCGTGATCGTCGGGCTGAATGCCAATGCTTCTGAAGTATTCCTGCGCGGCGATGCCATTAATCTCGCGGATCAGGCTCTCTTCAGAGCTCGTGACCAGCGCCTTGCTCTCAAAGACATTGCGACTGGGAATGGAGGTCACCACGAACTCCGGCTCAACCGCGCCGCCAATCAGCAGCAGCGAGCAGACGGTCTCTTTTGCCGAGCCATTATGCAAGACCGTGGAGAAAGCGTAGGTCATGTCAACGCCGCTGGCGATACCGCCCCAGACCGGCCGCCCCTCCGCCGCCTCGTCAAGGGTCTGAAGCATCTGTGCGCCACTGATGTCGTGCAGGTAGGGCAGGTAGCTGATGGCAAACACCGGCTCGCAACTGAGGCGCGAGCGCGCATCGTCAAAGGCCTGCGCGAGGGCAGTGCGGTAGTCGTCCTTTCCCAGAGGAGCGGATTGCGCGGTGGAAAAGCAGACGTCGTCTCCCGTCAACACCATCAGTATCAGCTGGCAGACGCCAATACCTTTGGAGGAGGCCGCAGACATCGAGGTCGTGCCTATCGTCTCAAAGGGCAGGCGTTCGTTCAGTTCGGCCAGCAGTCCCGACTCGATGAAGTCGTAGTAGCAGGTGATGATGCCCACCGAGTTGGAATCCAGGGCCAAAAAATCTATCTGCGTGCTGATATCTGCCCAAGCGTCGTCAATATCGTCTACCTCTTCGGTCACGGCGACAAAAGTCCTAATTGCCATAGTTCCCTCCGCATCCTGCCCATCGCAGCTCTTGATAACCGTTGCCCTTGGCGGCGCGCCGTCGTTATCGGGGTGCTCCTTCTTACGGTTGCCACCAGGATCTGGCAAACGATAAGAGAAATTATAGCATGTTGCCGCCCTGAAGTTGTGATAAAGTCGCGAGCAGCCTGGTTTGCTGCCGCAGTATCGGTCTCAGTGTTATAATGGCGCAAGGAGCAATAACAGGCGCTTGCGATGCAGCGATAGGTGGTTCGTGGTTCATAAGGCAATCCATACTTTGTACTGACGAAGGGGCTGATGATGACGGTGGCAAAAAAGGCTGTAGTCGCCTTCCTGACGACTCTCTGCGTGCTGCTGTTGACGCCACTTGCGGCCTGTGGTGGTAACGGCGGCAGCCCTTCCGGCGCGTCCGGCTCTGCGTCCGGCGTCGCGTCCGCCCCTGCGGCCGGGCTGATCAGCGTTGGTTTTTCGCAGGTCAGCGTGGAGTCGGACTGGCGAATTGCCAACACGGCATCAATCAAGGAGGCTCTTTGCGAAGCTAACGGCTATCAGCTTATCTTTAAAGACGCTCAGCAGAAACTCGAGAATCAGCTGGAAGCCGTCCGCGAGTTCATCGCCGCCGCCGTTGACTACATCGTCATCGCCCCGATTACCGAGACAGGCTGGGACGAGGTCTTGCAGGAGGCTCAGGCAGCCGATATCCCCGTAATCCTCGTCGGCCGGATGATTGATGTTTCCGACGACTCTCTGTATACCTGCTGGGTTGGTTCAGATTTCTTTGCCGAGGGAAGCAAGGCAGCCAAATGGATGGAGCAGAGCTTGGGCTCAGGCCCGCTGAACATCGTTCACATTCAGGGCACCCTGGGTTCTTCTGCCCAGATTGGGCGCTCGGCCGGTTTGGAGGAGGGCCTGGCCCGCAACAGCAACTGGCAGCTCGTTGCCCAGGGCACCGGGGACTTCAGCGAGACCAACGGCAGGGATTTCATGGAGCGAACACTGCGGCAAAATCTGAATATCAATCTTATTTACTGCGAAAACGACAACATGGCCTTCGGTGCGATGGAGGCGCTGGATGCCGCTCGCATTCCTTACGGCAGGAGCAGCGACATCACCCTGGTTTCTTTTGATGGCACCCGGCGCGGGCTGGAGAACACCCTGGCAGGCAGAATAAACCTGGATGTGGAGTGCAATCCCCTGCATGGCCCGCGGGTTGCGGAGATCATTCAACAAATGGAGAAGGGCCTGACACCAATCAAGCGCTCGTTTATGACCGAAGCTGCCTTTGAGGCTGCGACCATTACTCAGGCCCAGATTGATGGGCGCGATTACTGATGGCCGGCTGCGATGGGCGAGGTGTTGTGTTGCCACGTGGGATCACGAGCATAACGCGACTGTCGGCAACAAGAGACAGGTGGGGTAAAGCACTTTGAGGTCGCGGATTACAGCCTGGTTGTCAATTGCCACGGTAACCGTCGTTACGCTGGTCTATTTCTTTGGGCTGGCCCTGGCCGGAAGCCCCGCAGCCGACAGGCTCTATACCGACTTTACCGCCTGCGCCGTTTATGTTAAATCCGGCTTTGAGCCGTCCTATGCCTCCCTCAAAGACCCCAGCGTCACCGAATGGGCGGTGCACAGCGAGGCGGGCAGCGAGCCGCAGGACACGATCTCCATTCCCAGCCTGCCTGCTTCCGAGCTGCAAAATCCCAAGTACGACCCGCTTTATCCCTTCAGCGATCGTCCTGCCGACGACTTCACCCTCTACATCCCCTTTGAGCTCAGCCGCGAGAAGATCGACCTGTTCTACTCCAAAGATCAATCTTTGACTCCGGGTCTTTTCTTTGCGGGCATCGGCGACAACTGGGAGATTTATGTAAACGGCGAATCGGTTGAGCGCCAGGTCTATCTAAACGAGGATAATGTCATAACTTCGCACCGCGCCCAGCGCTCGGTGGCTCTGCCGCTGGACAAGCGTCTGCTTGTGGAGGGCACCAACACGTTGGTGATTCACATCATTGGGCCGTCCAGCAGTTCCATCACGGGCCTGTATTACACCAGCCCCTATTACCTCGGCAATTTTGCCACCATCTCCAGCCGCAGGGAAGACTTTTTGACCATCGCCTTATGCACGGCCTATATCGTCCTCAGCCTTTATCATGTGCTGCTCTATTTCATGCGCAGAGAAGAGCGCTCCAACCTGCTCTACGGCATGTTCTCGGCACTGGCGGCCATCTACTTTCTTGCACGCAGTCCGGTGATCTATCGCCTTGCCGAGGACACGGCCATAACCCAACGCGTTGAGTACGCCTCGCTTTATCTGCTGGTCTTTGCCCTGGCGGCCTTCCTGGAGGTCTTAAACGACGGCCGAATACACCGTGTGACGCTGGGCTATGGGCTGTTTTGCGTTGTGTTGATTGCCGTTCAGGCGGTTTTCTCCATCTATTTTGCCGACGCCTTGCTGGCTGTCTGGCAGGTGTTTGGCGGCTTTTTCCTGCTCTACATCGTCAGTTTTGATGTGATACTGGTCTTTGTGCGTATCGTGGGCGAGGTACGCATCACAGAGCGGCTGAGAACCGCCCGCGCCGTGATTGTCACCTTTAAGGACACGATGCTCGGCAATATGATACTGATCTTTCTGGTTGTGGTTTTCACGTCCCTGTTTGATCTGTTAGACGCGATGCTTTGGCACACGGGCGTAATGATCACGCGCTACAGCTTTTTCCTCTTAACGCTGTGCATGGCTTTTACGTTGGCGCGCAACTTTGCCAGCACTTTTGAGCTGACGTCGGGGATGAACCGGCATCTGGAGGCCACCGTCAGGCAGCGCACGGCAGACCTTGAGGAGCAGGTGCTGATAGCCGAGGCGGCCTCGCGGGCAAAAAGCGACTTTCTGGCCAATATGAGTCATGAGATACGCACCCCGTTGAATGCCGTTATCGGCATGACCACCATCGGCGCCCAGACGACCAGGCCCGAGCGCAAAGACTACGCCTTCTCGCGCATCAAGGAGGCCTCCGAGCATCTGCTTGGGGTGATTAACGACATCCTCGATATGTCTAAGATCGAGGCCGGCAAGCTGGAGCTTTCCGAGGTGTCTTTCCGTCTGCGCGATGTTGTGGAGCGCGTGAAGAACGTGATGCGCTTTAAGGCTGACGAGAAGGGGATCGATTTTAACGTGCGTGTGGCCAGGGATGTGCCCGAGGCAATCTATGCCGACGACCTGCGACTGACTCAGGTGATTACCAATCTTGTGGGCAACGCGGTAAAGTTCACCCCCGAAGGCGGCTCTATTACCGTGGAGGTCCTGCTTGACGAGGAGGGCGCGGCTGCCGGCGCGGGCGCGGGCACAGGCGAGGGCGCGGGCGCCGGTATGCCCCCCGCTGGCGCCGACGGCGATTGGGTAGGGCTGCGCTTTCTGATCACCGACACCGGCATTGGCATATCCGAAGAACAGCGCAGCAAGCTCTTTCAATCCTTTCAACAGGCTGAGGTGGGAACGGCGCGCAGCTACGGCGGCACGGGTTTGGGGTTGGCGCTTTCCAAGCAGATTGTCGAGATGATGGGTGGGCGCATCTGGGTGGATTCCGTGCTCGGCAAGGGATCGACCTTTGGGTTCAGTATTCGGGCGACTCGGGCAGAGATGGCGGACGCGGATTCAGGCCTCGCATTGGCGTCCGAGCAGCTGAAACCGGGCGAATTTGCCGGCTTTACGGTGCTTCTGGTTGAGGACATCGACGTCAATCGCGAGATCGTGGAGGCGCTTTTGGAGGGCTCCGGTCTGGAGATCGTCGCGGCCGCCAACGGCGAAGAAGCCGTCACCGCCTTTCGCAGCGATCCTCTGCGCTACTCGCTGATTTTGATGGACATCGAGATGCCGGTGATGGATGGTTACCAGGCGACTGCGCTGATTCGTGCCTCTGAGCACCCTCGCGCAACCGAGGTGCCCATTATCGCCATGACCGCCAACGTCTTTCGCGAGGACATTGAACGCAGTGTGGCGGCGGGGATGAATGCGCATCTGGGCAAACCCGTCGATCTCTCTGCCGCCATTGCGGTGTTGCGGCAGTATTTGGGCTAGGGAGCACTAAATCGTGGGCGTGCATCGGGTTGCTGCGCAGTGATTCCGTTTGCCCTCGATTTAGTGCTACCCTGCTCAGACAGTCCTCGCAGCGCAAATGGGGGGGGCAAGGCGCACATCGGCCTTTTGCTGCGCAACTCGCATTCGCCCCTGTCTGGGCGCTGCAGATGCCCTTCAGGCGCCTTCCCAGGGCAGCGCCTTCGGGTGGTGTAGCGGCCGTGGAGGCTACGGTTGAACAAGGTTATTCGTGGATATCCAGTAGGTGACGGCGACGATGATTCCTGCGGCGATGGCGAGCAGGATCAGTATGCGAAAAAAGGCTTTCAGGTAGGTGACGATGATGCTTCTGCAGCCGCGCAGAGGGTTGGTAAAGACGCTGGCAATGCTGCTCAGGCCGCCGAGAGCCTGCATCAGCTGACGGTCGGTCTCGGTGGTGTTGTCCAGCACGATGCGCGGTTGTTTGGCCTGCTGTTCCAAAAAGCGTTCGGTCTCGGTCTTTTGGATGAAGCGCTCGTCAATCCAGCGGTTGCGGCAATAGGCGCAGCGCAACTGGCCGGTACGGGTGTCTTCTACGCTGAACTCCTCGGAGTGACATTTGGGGCAGCTGAGGTCGTCCGGTCCTCCTCCACGGCTTGAAGCGCTGCCCGAAGAGCTGGCGGAAGCGGTACCGCTGTGAGCCAAAGGGCTGGCGGGAGCGGCACCGCTGTGAGCCGAAGGGCTGGCGGGGTCGGCACCGTTGAGCGGATAATTGCTAAACATATAGCTATTTAACCCAGTCTTTGACGTTGGCCAACTGCTCGGCAAAGCCACCACCGCTCTCGTTGAGGGCGCCTTCTACCTGCTGGTCGTTGCGGTCTTGCATGCTGGAGTTGCGCAGGCCGGTGAGTCGGATGACAAACTGGTTATGCTGCTGGAGGTTCTCGATCCGCACAGGGGTCTCCTCCTCGTGGAGGTGGCGTTTGTCGCTGTTGCGGTAGCGCGCGTAAACGGCGCCAAAATAGATGAAGCCGGAGAGGCAGAGCAGCAGTGGGATGGCCGCCAGGCCGGAGCTGTCATCGTTAGAACTAAGCAGCAAGCTAACGTAGAGTGGATCAGCCGCGAGAACAGAAAAGAACATCCAAGCCTCCTCAAGGTACAAACAGGAACAGGAAAATGGTCAGCGGGATGCCGATGGCGCAGCCAATAAGCTCGATGATTGCCGAGATCAGCAGCAGCTTGGGCATATGAATTGGCACCGAGCCCATAGTCTCGCCGGTGGCACCGTTAACCGCCACGTAGTGCAAGAAGCGCTTGCCGTTGTTTTTTACCTCGAGATAGGAATAAAGCCAGACCGGCAAATAGACGCTCTTCCAGAGTTGGCCCTTAACACCGACGTTGATATTTTCCCAATGGATGCCGCGGTTGTAGGCCAGCGCAGTCTGGTTGGCCTGATAGCGGGCGATGTCGCGCACCTGTGCCTGGGCCACCCCGGCAACCGCATCGCGATTTAAGTCGCGCTTCTCCGAGGTAAAACCGCGCAGGTAGTTGGCGTTAAAGCGCAGCGTCTCCTTGAGCGGGTAGGGGAGGATGGCGTTGATCACGTTATTGCTGTTAACGAGCGTGTTCTGGTTAAGCTTCTCGGCGCTGGCCTCAAGCGTTAAATCGTCTATCAACAGGTCAAAGTCGCGGCTGATGTCGTAGAGGTCGGCGTCATAGTAGGTCGTCTTGTCGCGGTCGTACTTGCGCACCAAAAGCTCGGCCTGCCCGCTCAGGCTGGCGTGGCTGTTAACGTCAACCACCATATAGGGCAGATAGGCGCCCATGATGTTATCAGTTGTAAACTCAGCCTTAAAGCGCGGGTGGGCGTAGAACTGGCGCTTGTGAACAAAGGTCTCGATAAGCCCCTGTGCCTGCTCTTTGGTAACGCGAAAGGGGATCACGGCGTCGGGGATGGCGCCGTTGGGCACCTGATTGTTCAGGCTCAGGGTGTTGCGGCACCAGTGGCAGCGGGCCTGGGGTGCCTCGTCGGTCTCGATGACGACCTCGGCCCCGCAGGCGCTGCACTTCAGCGTGACCACCGAGCTGGCGTCGTAATTGATGTCCTCAGAACCGGCGCCGATCGTCATGCCATTCAAACTGGCGATGTCAAAGTCCAGCCCGTCGGCGGCCTCCGACCACTCGCGATGGCAGTAGTTGCAGCGCAGCTGCCCCGTGGCAGTGTTCAGTTGGATATCCGAGGCACCGCAGTAGGGGCATTTGTTGATGCCGTCTTTGCCGGAGCCGCTGTTTTGCACGACCTGGGGCAGAACGGGAGCCGCGATCGGGGCGGCAACCGTGGCGCTCGTGGCAGTGGAGCTGCCCCTGGCCGCCGCCTCCTGTTGCCACTTTGCTCGCAGCTGCTCCGGTGTTATAACGGAGCTGCCGCTGGCATCGGCAGCCGCCGCTGGGCTGCCGATGGCTGCGCCCGCGACGGTCGCTCCACAGGTGTCGCAGAAGCGGGCGTCATCGGCCAGGCGATTGCCGCATTTCTCGCAATACATCACATCTCCGATCGGTGTTCAGGCGCTGCTCTGGCTTCAGACCAAAGCAGCGCTCCCTAGAGTCCCAGTAACTTGGCTTTGGAGGCGTCAAAGTCCTCCTGGGTGATGATGCCGGAGTCCAACAGCCCCTTAAGCTTGGTCAGCTTCTCGTAAGGATCCTCGGCGGCTGGGGCAGCGGCTGGGGCAGCGGCTGGGGCTCCGGCCCCGGCGGGCGGCTGGATCGGCTGGCCGGTCTGCGGGTCAAACTTAAAGCCCATCTCCGCCGGTGTGGGACTGGCAGCCTGCGCCACGCCCGCTCCGAAGAGCGGATTTCCAGGCCCGCCCTGCTGCTGCATGCCCTGCATGCCAGCGCCGGCCGCATTCATGCCCATGCCCATGAACGCCATGCCCATCGCGCCGCCGCCCTCGCCGGTATTTGAGCCGGCAGCCTCAAATCCGCGCGCCAGGCGCTGCTGGGCAACAACATTGCCGCGAGCGCCTTCCAGCGCGTCGCCCAGCTGGGCGTCAGCGATCAGTTGCCGGGTTACCTCGTCGTATTCGATGGCGGCAATGGCGGCCTTTACAATATCCAGACCGCGGTCGCCCCGCCAGTGATAGTTATTCTCCACAGCAGCCGTCAGCGAGCTGGCAAACCCTATGGCATCGCTTTGGATGTTCGCCATCCGGTTTTTCTTGTTCGGGTCGTTGGTGTAACTGCCAAATGCCGCTCCCAGCGAGGCTACCACCTCATTGAACAGCTGTGTGGCGGCGGGGTTATTCATATCTGCAAAGTCAAAGGCCGCAGCTCCCGGCGAGAGGTAATCCGCCGGTACAAACTGCTTGATAAACAGCACCGGGTCAACGATCCTCAGCGTATAGCTGCCGCGGGCGACGGCGCCGACCTGCGTCCTCAGGTAGGCATCGTCCCAGTAGATCTGCGACTGGGTGCCAAATTTGTTGTCGGGTATCTCCTTCAGGTTGATGAAGAGAGCTACCTGCTGCGAGCCGGGCTGCCCGCCAAACTTAAAGCGCTCCACGGATTGTCCGAGCGTTGCCGAGAGCAGGCCGCCACCGGAGAAGACCGACTGGGCGTTAGTGTCGGTGGAGGTAAAGGTGTAGCCGCCAGCCTGGGAGATAAAGCCGGTCAGCGCGCCATTCTCCAAAGTAATCAGGCCAAAGCCTTCGGGCACAACGATCTGCGAGCCGTTGGTGATGATGTTGTTAGAAGCCTTGGTGTTCTGCCCGCGCCCGGCGTTGGTGCCGTGAGGCACGGCCGGCACGACGCCCGCCGTGGCACTGACAGAGGTCGGTACGGTATAGAAGTCGAGCCACTGGTCGGCAAAAGTACCACTAAGGGCTCCGGTGAATGCCTGGATGAATCCCATCTGAGTTCCTTTCTTCGGGGCGGATTGTTGCTGGTAAACGATGCTGTTAATGATACCAGAGATTAGCGGCGGGCAGAGGGTGATTTTTGATCTTGTGATGGGGCTGGCCTCGCCTGCTCCGCTCGCCCTGCGGCGCCTGAGCGGGCGACCCTGTTCGGGCGCCACAGGGCTGCGTTTCTGAGGGTGCGGCAGGATCCGGCTTCGGGCTTGACAGGCGCCGGCGTTTCTGATATCTTTTTGATATCAGAAAAATATCAAGAAAGGAATGATCATGGACAAGACAACGCAGGCGCTGATAGCGGACACTCACACCGAGTTTGCCGCCAGGGCGCGCAAGGGACTGGCACTGTTCATCCTGCTGGTGTTGGCAGAGTTTCTGGCCTTAGGCCTGTTTGTGCTCGGCATTGTTGCCGTTACTGGCAAGGTAGGTGAGCTCAGTGGCCTTGCCCCCTTTGCCGCGCTGATGATCGTCGCCGGCGCGCTCCTGTTCTTCGTCATAGTGCCGCTCCTCTTTGCCGGCTTTAAAATCATCAAGCCCAACGAGGCGCGGGTGCTGACGTTGTTTGGCCACTACCTGGGCAGCCTGCGCCACGACGGCATCTTTTGGGTCAATCCCTTTGCAGGCGCTGTAAAGGTTGCGACGCCCGTAACGACAGGAGGGGGGAGCGAGGCGACACAGGGCAAGAGCGATGAGATGGCAAACCTGCTTATGGACACCACAAAAATTTCCCTCAAAACGATGACGCTTTCCACCGAGAAGCAAAAGATCAACGACCTGCTCGGCAATCCAATAATCATCAGCATCATCGTCATCTGGCGGGTGGTTGATACCGCCAAGGCAGTGTTTAATGTGGATAATTACTTTGAGTTTCTCTCGGTGCAGTCCGACTCGGCCCTGCGCAATATCGTGCGCAAGTACCCCTACGACTCCACCGACGACGTCAGCGGGCACGAGAAGTCGCTGCGTGGCTCCAGTCAGGAGATCGCCGATAATCTGCGTGCCGAGATTCAGGAGAAGGTTCGCGTTGCCGGCCTGGAGATAGTCGAGGCACGCATCACCCATCTGGCCTACGCCCCCGAGATCGCCGCCGCCATGCTTCAGCGTCAACAGGCCTCCGCCGTGGTGGACGCCCGTCAGCTGATTGTAGAAGGCGCGGTGGGCATGGTGCAGATGGCGTTGGAGAAGCTCAACGAGCGCGAGATCGTCGAGCTTGACGAGGAGCGCAAGGCGTCGATGGTCAGCAACCTGATGGTGGTGCTCTGCGCCAACAAGGACGCCCAGCCGATAGTCAACAGCGGCACTCTCTACTGATGTGGTACCTGTGGGCAGAGCGGTGCGCCCGGAAGGATTGCGAAGATGAGCTCGGCTGACGCAAAGAAGAAGCAGATACCGCTGCGGCTTTCAAACGAGCTCTACAGGGAGCTGGCAGCCTGGGCGGCCGATGACTTCCGGTCGGTTAACGGGCAGATAGAATACCTGCTCACGGAATGCGTCCGTAAGCGACGGGGGAAGCGGTGAGGGGCAGGGCGCGGTGGGGCTACTGTTTTGCTCCTCACCGCCTGCTCCTTCTCGCAAGCGCTATAATCTTTGTTTATGCAGGAATTTCTTGACTTTTTTGGGCATGGCTTCTGCCATCAGATTCGTGAGCGCACGCTGGAGGCTGGCGGCGTGTACTTTTCGGTCTGCGCTCGCGATACCGGCATCTATCTGGGGCTGGCGATCACCGTTTTGCTCGTTTGCCTGCTCTACCGGCGGCGTGCTTTGGCGCTGATTCGTCCCAGCGGGATACCACCCTTGCCCGTGATAGTGATAGCAATAATAGTTTTTTTTCCGATGGCCCTGGATGGCGTCAGTTCCTACCTTCATTTGCGCGAGACCAATAATCTGATCCGTTTTTTCAGCGGTTATGGAGCAGGAATGGGCATTGGCCTGGTTGCGTCCAGCGCGGTGCTGGGGATGTTGCGCGGCTCCAGAGACGAGCAGCGAGCGCTGAGCCGGCCGCGCCATGTTGCTGCGATCCTCGGCTTGAGCCTGCTCAGTGCGCTTGTCTTCTGGCTGGCCTACCCCTGGTTGGGCATCGTCTCGCCTTTCATTGTGGTGCTGGCCTTTCTCGCAATAATGGTGATGCTTAACGCTTTGATCTTGAGCCTGGCCCGACGCTTTAACCCGCCCGTCGGGGTGCCGGTTGCAGCTTCCAGTGCAGGGCAGATCGCGGGGGAACACAAACGCGACGAGCCCAAAAGGGAGGGCGAACACAAAAGGGACGTACCCCTTTGTGTTCCTCTGGAACACAAAGGGGTACGTCCCTTTTGTGTTCGCGTCCCTTTTGTGTTCTGCGTCCGAAGGCAAAGACTGTCCAAGAAGGCCCGTCTGCGGGGCTCCGTTTGCAGACTGGCAACATTATGTACAAATCTTACCACCAGCTTATTGCAGCGCTGCCCTAATTTGCTCGCGTCGCGTTGATTTGCGCTGCTTCTGATATAGTGGGCAGTATGTCCAACCAAACAAAAACCGAGGCAGATAATTCGGGGGCCCAAGCTGCGCCCGCGCCCGCGCCCGCTGCGCTCCAGCCCGCTGCGCCCGGGCCCGCGCCCGCTGCGCCCGGGCCCCAGTCCGCCGTGCCCCAGCTCGCCACATCCTTCACGCCGGCGCCCCTCTCGCGCGGCTACAAGGTCTTTCTGATCGTCTATATTACCCTGTTACAGATGTTCACGATGTTCTCCACAGATCTTTACACGCCTGCGTTGCCGGGGATGACCGTGTATTTTCAGACCAGCGAGAGCATCGTCAATCTGACCTTGGTGGTGTTTTTTGTCTTTCAGCTGCTGGGCATGCTGGTCTTTGGGCCGGTCTCCGACCGTTACGGCCGCAAGCCGATACTGCTGATTGGAGCCAGCGCCTATATCCTTACCAGCCTGGGTTGTACGTTGGCGCAAAATATTGGGGTGCTGATTGGCTTTAGAGCTCTGCAGGCCTTTGCCGTTGGAGCCGCGACGAGCATGGCAACGGCGCTGGTCAAGGATTGCTTTATCGGGCGGACCCGCGAAAACGTCCTGGTATTGGTGCAGGCGGTTTTCATTCTCGGGCCGATAATTGCGCCAGTGATTGGCGCTCAGACCCTGCAATTCTTCTCCTGGCGCGCCAGCTTTGCGATCCTCGTCCTGCTCGGCATGGTAGTCTTTGTGCTGACGCTGTTCTTTCGGGAGAGCCTGCCGATATCTGAGCGTCTGACCGGCTCGTTCTTTGCATCCTTCAGGGGCTTGGCGGTGGTGGCCAAAAACCGCGATTTCATGCTCTTCTTGCTGGTGACGACGATCTTTGTGTCGCTGCCGTTTTTGGCCTATCTCTCGGTGGCCGCCTTTATCTATGAGAGCTTCTTTGGGCTTTCGGCGTTAGAATACAGCTACTATTTTGCGGCTGCCGCCGGCTGTTCGGTAGTTGGCCTGCTGCTTTATAAGCTTATCGAGAGGCGCATTACGATTCGTGCTCTGACGACCGCCCTGCTCATCGGCACCGTTCTGTGCGGGCTGGGGATGTTGTTGTTCGGTCACAGTTCGGCGTTCGTCTTCTTCCTCATGATGATGGTCTACCAGGCGATAGAGATGATGGCGCGCCCTTATTCGGTAAACACGCTCTTCGATCTGCAAAAGGACGACACCGGCTCGGCCAGCTCGATGATGAATTGTTCCTACACGGTAGTCGGTCTGATTGGCGTGCTGCCGGTTGTGGCCCTGGCGGGGGATTACATCACCTCGCTGGCCGTGCTATTATTGTTGGGGTTCGCTTTCTCACTCGTGTTTTGGCTGGTGTTACAGCGCCGTGGCCGGATGAACCTCTCAGTCACCTGCACGCCACCCAGATAGCTGGGCTGGGGTAAATAGCTTGGAGAAGATATGCGCAACACCCGTGTTATCGCCCTGATCTACCGCTCGCTGGCGTTTATCGCCTGTCTGCTCGGCGTATTGAATGTGGTCGGCGTGTTCAGCGGCAGCGTCCGTTTTGAGGCGCTGGTGTATTACACCATGGAGACCAACATCTTTGCGACGCTGATGCTCGGCATCCTCGCCGTGCGAACCGCCCTTGACATCAAAGCCAACGGTGTCAGCGGACCGGCGAGTTATTTTGAGCGCCTCTCGCTGGCCGCCGCCTTGGCCATCTCGGTGACTCTGCTGGTATTCTGGCTGATCCTGGCGCCAACGGCTGCCGACCCTGGCTTTTTGCTCAGCTACGCTAATTTACAGATCCATCTGTTTGCGCCTTTGTTGATGATTGTCGACTACCTGCTCTTTGCCCAGCCGGGCAAGATGAAGCGCCACGACCCCTGGCTGTTTGCGCTGATCCCTGTTTATTATTTTGCGCAGGCGATGGTCCTCGGCTTTTCCGGCTTTGTCTATGGGAGCCCCCTGGGCGCCGGCACCCGGTTCCCGTATTTCTTTCTTGACTTCGACCTGATAGGCGGCTGGGTGTTTGCCTACAGCTTTGGCATCCTGGCGTTTTTTCTGGGGTTGTCCTATCTGCTGCTCTGGGTGGACAGAAAGCGCGCTCGCCGCGCCCGCGAGCATGGCGCGGACTGAGGCCCGCCGCGCCCGCGAGCGTGCTGCAGGCTGAGGCCCGGCGCCGCAACATACCGTTCGCCGAAATCTGAGGCAATTCTCAAAAATCCGGAAAAAAAGTTTGACATGCATAACTGAATGGTGTATTCTGATACCCAGAGAGTTAGACATAGCTAATCTTTGCTTTCCGTCTACCCTCTACCTCCCTTCTTGCTTGCCCCCGTGAGCCCAGTCTCCCTCACGGGGGCGCCGCTTTTTTAGACAACCAGCGCCGCCAGCAATTTTAGGTGGGCGTCGGAGTCGTTCAGGGCGGGAATGTAGGTGAAGCTCACCTCGTCGGCGCCGATGCCGTGTGTGGCGGCCTGTTGGCGCACGTACTCGGCGGTGACGTGTCCAATTTCGTGTAAGGTCTCGATATTATCCACGGCAAAGCCCAGTGCGATAACGTAAAAATTGCGCACTCCCTGGGCAAGCAGCTCATCCAGCGACTCCTTAAGAAAGGGGCCGACCCACTTTCGCCCGTCGCTGAAGCGCGATTGGTAGCTGACCTGCCAAAGTGCCCGGGGCAGACCTGCCACTGCGGCAATCTGCAGCGCGCTGTTCTCGGTCTGCTCGCAGTAAGGGTCACCCGCCCGCCTGTCTTTGAGCGGCGTGGAGTGAAAGCTGAAGATCAGCCGAGTCGTTGCCGGATTGGCAGCAGGCGGCAGCGCGGCATTGATGTTTTTGGCCAGCGCCTGCAGGTACAGCGGATGGTCGTGGTAGTTCTCGATGAAGTGCAGCTGAGGGTGGTAGTCCAGCTCATCCAGCGCTCGCTGAAGCTCATCGCGCACCGACTCGGTGGTGGCGTGGGCCTGCTGCGGATACAACGGCAATACCGTTACCGCGTGCACGCCGTGGTCGCGGAAGAGCTTTAAGGCATCAAGCATCAAGGGCTCGGCGTAACGGTGCGCCATTCGTACCAGCGGTGGCTCGCCGCTGCGGTCGTCGCGCGCCGTCGCGCTGTTGGCGGCATGGCGCTTTAGCTTGCGCTCGATGGAACGCGAAGCCAGGCTGTAAGGCGAGCCCGCCGGCGTCCATACCTGGCGATAGATTTCCGCGGTCTTTTGTGGGCGCTGTGGTAGGACAAAACCATGAAGGATCGGCTTCCAGATGATGTCTGGCAGCGAGACGATGCGTTTGTCACTGAGGAAGCGCTGCAGGTAGGGACGGATGG
Organism: Coriobacteriales bacterium; assembly: GCA_031276475.1. Classification (GTDB taxonomy): domain Bacteria; phylum Actinomycetota; class Coriobacteriia; order Coriobacteriales; family UBA8131; genus JAISMZ01. The sequence goes on along the minus strand of JAISMZ010000055.1, from coordinate 1,586 downwards.
CCTCGGGCGTAGGGGCTTCGGGCGTGCCGGTGTTAACCAGCAGGATTCCGCGGGGACTCACCGGCACCTCCCCAGGGAGGCACCGATAAATGCTTGTATGTCAGATTCCGAGTCAATTTGCCCCGGATTTGTTTGGGCAGACGACGCCACTACTTGCGGTAATGGCGTTGTTTGCTCAGACGGATCTGGGGCAAATTGGCCGGAAGATGGCGTGCAATGATTCAATCGGTGCCTCCCTAAGCACTGCGAGATCGCCTTTGCGATAAAATTCAAACAGGCGTACATTACAGGCTTCCCGCCTCCCAAGTTTCAGATTTCTGTCGGTAACCCCTATCCAGCAACAGGAGAGAAACACGGATACCCACTGAGCATAGTGCAAGGGACGCTATGATACCATAGTCACTATGGAGAAAGCACAGAAAAAGCACAGATCAGCGGCGAGCGCTGCGGCTGGCGCTGGCGTTGGTGAGATTGTGGGCGATGCGAGCGCGGCAGCGGCGGACGCGGCCGCAGACACAGGCGCTGGTGGAGCTGCTGGCGCGGGCGGCGCAGGCGCTGGTGTGGGCACGTTAACAGCGACTCGTATCGCCGGGCTTGTGGAGGAGGCCGTGGTCTCTTTGGCCTGCACCCTGCGCGCGGACTATCGTAAGGCCTTGGAGGCGGCCGTCGCCTGCGAGAGCAACGAGCGTGGCCGTAAGGTACTCGGACAGCTGCTTGAAAACGCCCGTCTCGCCGCCGCCGAGCAACTGCCCATCTGTCAGGACACCGGCTACGTTTGGGTGCTGCTGGAGGTGGGCGGCGCCCTATATGTTCCGGCTGATATATTCTCAGGCGTTAATGCGGCGGTGGCACGAGCCTACACAGAGGCGGGTTTGCGCAAGAGTATGCTGCGAGACGCCCTGTTAGAGCGCGTGAATACCGGCGACAACGCCCCCGCGTTTTGCGAGCTCAGGTTTGTGGAGGAGGCCGGGGCGAAAGTGGCTGCGGCCGGGGCGGCGGCTACAGCTGGGGCTGCGGCCGGGGCGGCGGCTACAGCTGCGGCCGGGGCGGCGACGGTGGCGAGTGCAAAAAACACCGCCGTCCTCCACATCATGTTAAAAGGTGGCGGATCCGACAACGCCTCGCGGCTGGTGATGTTGGCACCGGGTGCGGGGGAGGCGGGCGTGCGCGAGGTGGTACTGGCCACGCTGCGCGAGAAGGCCGCCAACGCCTGTCCGCCGCTCGTTGTTGGCGTGGGCGTCGGTTCAACCTTTGATAAGGTTGCGGGCCTGGCCAAACGGGCCTTGTTGCGGCCGATTGGCACGGCGAATCCCAGCACACGCCTGCAGACTCTGGAGCAGGACTGGCTGGCGCAGATTAACGCGCTGGGAATTGGCCCGGGTGGTTTTGGTGGCGATACCACGGCGTTGGCCGTTCACATCCAGACCGCGCCGTGCCACATTGCCGCGCTGCCGGTGGCGGTAAATATCGGCTGCGGCGCCCTGCGCTCGGTGAGCATCAATCTGCTTGCCAAGGAGGGATCGTCGCCTGCGGCAGGGGACGAGCCGCCGCACGCAGCCCCCGCTCCTGCCCCCGCCCCCGCCCCC
>JAISMZ010000005.1 GCA_031276475.1 Coriobacteriales bacterium | reverse complement strand
GCCCTGCGTTGATTTGAGTTGATTGCTGTTGATCGCCATCCGCACCCCCGCCCATTGCACTGAGTCTGGCAAGGCCGTGCGCGAGCCCCCTTTGTCTTTCTCCTTAATGCCCTTCTCCTTAAATTAAAAAAAGAAAAGACGTCCCAACCAAGGTGGTCTTTCGACGTTGTGGAAAACTGCGATAGAACTCCCAGGTGTCAAGCCAGCGGTTTGGGACAGATGACGCGTGTGCGACCCTTGCTCGCAGATCCGCTGAGTGTCTCATCAGTTTTCCACAACGCAATACGGTCACAGGCAAAACTCCTGCTTTTGCTGTTAGCATGGCAGGTGCTTTTCTGCAAACACAAAGGGGCAAACACAAAGGGGTACGTCCCTTTTGGGAACACAAAGGGGTACGTCCCTTTTGTGTTCTCGTCCCTTTTGTGTTCTCCTTTTGTGTTCTCGTCCCTTTTGTGTTCTCATTGTCGGCCTGTGTGAGGTTATGACTGCTGATTTTTTACGCTTGTGCGCTGGATTGCACTGAATTTTCGAGTTATTGCTAAGAATTCACGCTTGTGTGCAGTCAATTTTGGATGATGTGCCGTTTGCAGCCAAAAATCATCCGTTTGCCTCCAAAAACTGACCATAGGCCTGCGAAAACCCTTGCAAAACCCCTCATAACCGGTCGTTTTTGACGCACAACCGTAAATTTTTAGCAATAACTCCAAAAATCCTGACATAGGCTTATATTTCTGACAGGAGTTGTCGCAACAGCTCATCAACTGACGCCTCAAAGACTTGCGAACAACAAACCGTAGAAGTGCGGTGGCTGAGCACCGTCCCCCCGTCCCTGTTTTCGCCGCTGCCCTAAGCCGTCCCCCTGTCACACTCTTGTCGCTGTGCGTGCCAGACGCCCAGCGCTTTGGGGTGCCGACAGGCGCTCGTTTATGGAGCGAAGGCTGATCAGTCTGGCGGAACCTTCGCCAAAGCTTTCCAGTTGCCCGGACGCGCGCAACTGCGCAATACGGCCCTTGCTCACGACCAGCATCGCAGCGGCCTCGGTGGAGCTTACCGCGCCCATCCGCCGGATGTCCTCATCGATTACCTTTACAGAGACAAGCGCCACCGCGCCGCCGTCGGGTGCGGTGTGGCCAAAGGTCACAACGGGGGGCTCTGCCCCTTCCACAATGAACACAAAGGGGTACGTCCCTTTTGTGTTCGCGGTGTAGGAACACAAAGGGGTACGTCCCTTTTGTGTTCGCTTTTGTGTTCGCGCCTTTTGTGTTCGTAGCAGCATGGGGAGAAGGGCAGCTCGGAGACAGCAGGTGCCTGGCTGGCCTCACTCACCCACCGAGCCACGGCGGATCCAGTGTCCGGAGCCGCCGCCACCGCCCGAACCCCCGCCGCTGCCGCCGCCACCGCCCGAGCCCCCGCCCCCGCCGCTGCCGCTGCCGCCACCCGAGCCGCCGCTGCCGCTGCCCCCGCCACCGCTGCCGCTGCCCCCGCCGCTGCCGCCCCCGCTGTCGCCGGCAAAGTGCTCGCAGATGTTCGTGGTTGGGTCGCGGTGCTCGCAAAAGACGCGCTCCGCGTCGGCGGGGGCGACGGAGGCCATGTTTACCTGCGAGTGAATCTTGCCGCTGTTGCCCTTGACCACCGGCGAGGCGCCGAGCTCGAGTTTGCCGATGCCCTGGCTGGCGCTGTTATAGATGAAGGCACCGTGAGTTCTGGCATCCCCTTCGTTCCAGGGGGTCTGGACGTCGTTGGCAGGCAGGGGGTTGGGAGCGTTAAGGGTCAGCGTTCCCGTCAGGCGCATGGTGCCAAAGACGTGGATGTCCCCGGTTATCGTCGTGCCGCTGGCGATGGTTAAGACGCCGCCGCTTCTAACGATGATGTCGCCGCTCAGCTGGCAGAGCGACCCGATGTTTAAGACCGCGTCCTTCTCCACAACTATTACTTCTGTAGCCACACGGGCGTCCCTTTTGAGGTTCAGCGTCGCGCCGCTTTTAACGAATATCCGGCCTGGCTCGAGGTTGTTGTGGTAATTATGGTTGCCCAAAACGTTTACCGTGCCGCCGGAGCCGATGACCAGCTCCTTTGGCTGGATGTGCATCCTGTTTCCCGACTCGGTAAAATTTATTTTATTGTTGTAATAATTGCGCGCCTGCATAGTATAGCCGTCCGGCGCGACCTGGCCGCTGACCTGTGTGTTATCCCTTACCTCGCCGTCAATCGTCAGCACGCTGTAGGTACCGGTCGCATCGTTGCCGCCAACGTAGATCGAGCCGCCAAGAATCGAGAGCGTGCGGCCGGTGAAGCCCTTGATGGAATCGGGGTGGCAGATCTCGTGCTGTGCCGTCTTGTGCGCCGTAGTGGTAAAGACGATGTCGGTGTTGGCGATAAGCTGATGGTAGCTCGGCTGGTAGACCGGCGAGGTGGCCCAACCGCCGCTGCTGAGGTTGCCGTCAAAGCCGTCCATCCCCGTCCGGGTACCCTCAAAGGTCTGATCGAGCGCCTTGACCGTTAGGGCGCCGCCGATCTTTAAGGCACGATTGGAGTAGATCACACCGCCGGCCTTGCCGTCTGCCTCTTCCCTGTTGGCGATATTTACGCCCTGCATCAGCCAGGCGGCCTCGGAGGTATGCGCACCGTCGAGCAGGTAGAGCGAGAAGTCGTGACCCCAGTAGACCGGCGGAAAGGGAAAGCCGGCCTTATCTTTGGCGTCTCGCAGCGTTAGCGGCTCGGTAAGGTCGATGGCCTGCAACCAACTGTGGTTTTGGCTCTTATAGCCCCAGTGATAGTTAACGTAGTTGGCCCAGGAGCGGTAATCGAGGATCGCCGAAGTGTGGATCCGGTTATAATTGCCAAACAGCAAGGTGGAATCTATCGACTCGTTGGCGCTGTCCTTAAGATAGATAGTGCAGTCCTTCCAGGCGTTGGGATAAAAGACGACGCCGTCCACCGTCTTGGCCGTCACGCCGCTAGCAACGTTGTTCGGGTTGGCAATCTGCACCTGGGTATCCTTCACGTCTGGCACCGCAAACTGCACCGGAGTTGTGTTGTTGTCGTAAAAGTCCAGGCCGAGCCAGGCAAACTTGGGCAGCACCCTCTCGGCGGCGTTGCCGGTGGTACCGCGCGCACCCGCACCGGAGTTCGCCAACCGCAGCCGGATGCTCTTGTCGGCGGTGTCGGATATGGAGAAGTTCGCGTTTTTGATGTTAGTCGGCGTATCGAGGGCATGGCTGTAGTTATCGCTGCGGTTGGTATAGGCAACCGGATTGATCATCAGCTTGCCATTGGCCGGCGCCAGCAGCATCATCTTGGCTATCGGCCCCGAGCTGGAGGTGTTATTGCGCAAAGCCTCGCCAATATGGGGGTAGTCGCGTGGGCCGGTGGAGTAGTTGGTGCCTCCCAGATTTGATACCTCGCGCATCGTTGCCTCTCGCGACAGGTCTGTCGCGGCAATCAGCTGGTTTAGCCGAGCCCGGTTCTCAGCGTTGTAGTCGCGTTTGGCGCTGGCCGAGTCTGGCGAAGCGTTCTGGTAGGCCGGGCCCGCGTTGCCGTCAAACTGGATGTTTGCCGGGTTGGGGTCGGAGGCAAAGCCCTCTAGCCCCTTGTTGATCTGCTCGATCTTTGGAGCGTAAACATCCGGCGTGAAGCTGCTGTTGTAATCGGGCAGCTCGGGCTGATAGCTAAAGCCCGCATCGCCGGCATTGCCGGCATCGCCCGTGAAGACCAGCAGCGTGGTGACGGTACGCTTCTGCTCGTTGTAATAGCCGGTGCTGGAGACGGTTATCTCGTCGTTGGTGTCGTTGATCTTAACGACGAGGTCGGCACTACCCATGACGCCGCCCAGGCTGGCAGCGTCGTAGTGCTCTTCTATCGTGCGCAGCGCCTTTAGCCTGGTGATGAACCGCTGCTGCTCGCTGGGCTCTGAGTCGGTATCCCCCGGGGTGTTAGCCAGCCAGCCAACCACCCGCTCGGTCAGTGAGCGCGCCGTGTAGTAGGCCTGGGTGTCGTGCTGGGATGTTGAGGTATTGCGAAACGAGGCGCTCACCACCATCGCCAGGATGCCGGTAATCACCAGCAAGACGACGCCGGCAACGAGTGCCCAGACCAGGCTTGAGCCGCTGGTTTTGTCTCTTTGACTGCTCTGGCCGCTTTGGCCGACCCACATGAAATACGCGCCTTCTCCAACTACAGCTGCACCTACTGCACCTTACCGTTCACGCCAGACAGGAGCTGTTTTTACCTGCTCGCGCGTGGAGGGGCATTGTAGTGGGGCGGCATATGTTGTAAGAGCCTTTTTGCGAGCAAGCCCGCGAGCTGTAGCAAACAGGCCTGCCAGCGAGCTATAAAGGGTCTGAGTTGTTATACAGTTTTGCTAATGTGTGAAGGATGTGACGCGGGGCGAGCGGGGACGGCTTGGGGCAGGGGCAGACACAGGGACGCAGGGACAAAGGGGACGGTACGTTTCGTCCCATTTTCCGTAAGGGGTCATACGTTGAATATGCTATTCGAAAATGGGACGAAACGTACCGTCCCCTTTGTCCCACCCCAGCAGCCGTCCCCACGTCCCCCGGCAGGGCTTACAGCGCCTCTGCGCGCACTGCGGCGGTCTTGCCGAGAAAGCCGATGCCTACGGCGTATACGGGGAGGTCTTTGGGGGCCTCGGCGGCGTAGTCGCGGTCGTGGATTTGCTTGAGGGCTTCCTGGGCGGCGGTGGCAAGCAGCGCGGGGCGTTTGTCTGCCGGGGTGTCTGCGCTGCCTGCGGCCTCCTTGAACTCAAAGATGACGGTCTTGTCCGGTAGATAGGCGCAGATGTCATAGCGTCCCAGGCCTGCCTCGCGGTTGGAGTGGAAGCGGGTGCCTATGGCGGCCAGGATGCCGGCGATGAATACGTGGTGGAGGTCTTCGATCTTTCCGTGGGGGAGGTCGATGTAGGACAGGCGGGAGTCTATGAGGTCTGTGAAGGCGGCGTTGAAGCGCTCCAGGGTGTCGGAGGAAAGGAGTGCCAGCGCGTCTTTGATGTGCGGGGCCTGCTCCATGAGAAGGGAAGAGAGGATGAAGTCCTCCCAGACTTTTCTAAGCTCGGTGTTGGGAAGGTAGATGTCGTACTCGCTTTGCTCGTCGGTGCGGTCGTAGGTGAGGTAGCCGGTCTGTACCAACAAGGAGTAGAAGGCATCGTCTGAGGGGAACGCGGCCATGTCCTCAGGGGCCAGGCGGTCCTTCACGTTGGCGCGCAGCTTCATCTCGCCGGCGGAGCCTATCAGACTGGTCACGGTCTCGATGCGCTCGTAGGTAAGCCCGCCTTTGATGATGTTCATCGTGCCGCTTCTGCCCCAGTAGTTGTTCGGGGTGCCGGACTCCAGGTAGCTCATCACCGAGTATGTGAAGTAGACCTTCTCGTCTCCTATCCGGTACCCGTTGTACCACTTACGGGCGACGGCCAGCTCCTCTGGGGTGCAAAGCCCTGCCACCTCGGCCTCGGTGAAGCCGAAGTCGGTGTCGTAGACGCTCCTGCGAAAGACATCGCATACCTTGAGGTTGTTCAGGTCGGAGAAGATGCTCTCCTGCGATATGCGGTTCACGCCGGTGAGCAGGCCTTTGCCCAGCGAGTCGTTGTCCTTCAGCACCGCCGACAGCACCGACTTGGTGAAGTCGCGCACCTCGTTGAAGCGCGGTGTGCCAACGGCGTCCATCACCAGCTTGTCGTACTCGTCGATGAGGACGAAGGGCGCGGCGCCATAGGCCCTGTGCAGGTTGACCGTAAATGCCTTCAGCGCATCCCCGGCGTATACCCCGGCATCGTCCAGGTACTCTGAAAGCAGGGGGTCTATCTGCTCTTCGCTCAAATAGTAAGGGATCTGGGCCTTTATCAGCTTGCCCAGGCTGTCTCCTGGCTTCTCCACCCTTATCTCGCGGAAGTTCAGCCATACCACAGGGCGGCTGTGGGCCTTTGCGAAGTGCGGGCTTTCCTCGATCGCCAGGCCGTGGAACAGGCCGCGGTCCGCCGCGTCGCCCTGTACG
>JAISMZ010000286.1 GCA_031276475.1 Coriobacteriales bacterium | reverse complement strand
GAAGCTGTTTGAATTTTCACCGACTCTCAAAGACGAAGAAGACAGACCGCCGATGCTCAATTGCCCAGGGTTCGTACGCAACTTAGATGTACTGTACAATAACAAGCGTGCTTTGTTCAAGCACCTGAGAGAACAAAGCGTTGTCTGTGAAAATGTGAGCAGTAGCGGCTATGCACTCCATGACTATTCATGCTATTTTAATTCTGCTGCTGTTGTGTTTGCAACCCTTCCTGTATATGCAGTCATGAATCTTGCGGGGTTTTATGAGTGCGATACCTGCGGCAGTAAGATGTTCCCAATTCTTACACCGTGTTGTCCAAAATATGTACCAGTTGAAAATCAAAGACCGTGGACAGCGTCAGATATACCTTCTTTCGAGGAATTCAGAGCCGCACTGGCAGACGGTAGTTTTTCAGAAGTCAATGCGTATGGTTTATTTGCTGTGTTTGCCTGTTCCTTTCTTTTCGCCGAATGGATACAAACTTTGGAATATAGTGAAATATCAGTAAAAGCCTTTGTCGACGAGGAATGGCAGTATTTGTTTAGCCAGTTTATAGAGAGAGGGGTTTTCGACGAGTACTTTAAGCCTGTGCAAAAGGCAAATCATTATTATGGGATATATAATGCGCCCGAAGTGTCTAGTCATCTACTCTCATGTATGGAACTGATTGATCACCTCAGCAGTTTTGGCAGTTCGCTACAAACAATGCGGAATTATAAGAAGATACTTTGGGCACTAGTAGACATATTCTCTTATCGCGAATATTTCGGCATTGACAAATCTATAGAATTTGCGTTTTGGGAACCCAGTGATTTTAGTGGAACAAAGTGAAACTGGATTTAAGAAATATGATATACACTAAAGGAGAATAAATAGGCGAAGCTAACGCCCATACTGGTCTTGCCATGGCTGTTCAAGACAACGAACCGCCGGGGACTGCTTTTCTTCATGAGCACGACGCCAGAGAACCTTGCTGCCGTGCGGTAGATGTCGATATTTTGACATTTGCCGAAATATCGGCATTTCAACCTGCCCTGTGCTATGCTGTATATGGCATCGACCGGCCGTAGCGGTGAGGAGCAAACATGGATTTTGCCGGGAGACTCAGACAGATCAGAGAACAACACGGGCTTTCGCAGGAGGACATCGCCCGTGTGCTGGGCATCTCGCGTACCACGGTGGGAGATATCGAGAAAGGCCGGCGCGACATCACGTATGGCGAAATGCAGAAACTGGCGGCGTTTTTGCGCATCGGCATAGCCGATCTTATCACCTCAAGGAGTACCCTGGGAGCCAGCCAGGCCAAATACCGTGAGATGCTGATGCAGGCAGCCCTGAGTTTTCGCAAGGTTGCCAATAAGGATGTACCCAAGACTTTCCTGGCCAAGCTGGTCTATCTGGCAGATTTTGCCTGGTTTTATCAACATCTGGAACCAATGAGCGGTCTGCCTTATTATCGTCGCGAGTACGGCTCGGTGGCCGACGAATACTTTACAGCTTTGGGGACTCTTGTGGACGCAGGGCAGTTGCAGACCGTCAGTGGTAGACAGGCCCAGTGGTATCGCCCCGTAATCCCTGAGGATCAACCCTTTGTACCACAGTATCTATCTATTCAGGAAGTTGAGCTTATCGAGCAGATAGTGGATAAATGGAAGGACGCCACAACGGCACAGATCGTTGACTTTACGCACAATCAGCTGCCCTGGCAGATATGTCAGCCCAACGAGATGATTCCCTACAGCCTGATTACCCAAGAAGAGCCCGAGCGTGTCTACTGACGCCGGCGAGCTTAAGAACTATCAGGTTGTGATTACCGCCTTTGCCGAGCGGCACTTTATCAAGAAGTTCAGTAAGAAATACCGGCGAGCTTGGGACGTGACTCTGGATGCTCTAAAGGCGCAATCTGCGCATATCGAGGCGATGCTGAAGAACAAGCGCATCGGCGCCCCTATTCATGCAACGGCGGATAATCAGCACTGGATTCTCAAACATTCATTTTCCGTGGCAGGACGCAACGAATCACCCCGCGCCAGTGGCAACCGTGCCATCCTCTACGTAGATCGCGATAAACATCAGGCACACATCATCCTGGTCTACCATAAGAGCGATCTGGGGGACGGCGATGAGACGGCAAGGTGGCACGCCCTTGTAAAGAAGGGCTGTCCGGAACTGATTGCGCGTTTCGGTCTCTGACGTCGGATTCTCATCTCATTTTGCGAAAAATCTCAAAATGAGAAAAACCGCACGGTCTTCTCCATAAGTATATAAAGCCGCTACCTGCGTTTTTGTTTGCGCGCCAGTTGGCACGCTTTTTGCATATAGAGATGTGTAGGGAAAACACGCTGTTCGTGCTGAGCAGATCTCGCTCTGTGGCGATCTGGGGCGACCACGGGTTTTGCCTATCCGATGTCTTTTGTTAGAGCGCCATGAGAGAGAGGAGACCTGCACTATGGCCGACGAACAGAAGGAACCCAAGAAGGATGCCGTGGACAAGAAGCAGAAAGAGGGAGCGGCGTACGAAAAGAAGTCTGAGGACAAGACCGGACGGGACTGGACGAAGCGCAAGACGTTTCTTAAGCCCGGCCAGGTGTAATCAGGCCCGAGAGTAGAATTAAGGGAGGTTGACTGATGGTAAGAAAGAACGAATTGGAAGGCGTGAACAAGGAAGTTTACAAGACCGACTGGCAATGGCAGGAGGGCGAGTACACGGTAACCCGTACCAATATGTGGACGGCTCCCGGCTGCCATAATGGCTGCTCGGTGTTGTACTACAGCAAGGACGGTAAGGTAGAAAAGGTTGAGGGCGATCCGTTGAGCCCCTACAATCAGGGTCGTCTGTGCATGCGCTGCCTGGATTATGCCGAGACGGCAAATCATCCCGATCGCCTGAAGTACCCGCTGAAGCGCGCAGGTGAGCGCGGCGAGAACAAATGGGAGCGGATCAGCTGGGACGAGGCCTACGACATCATCGTCGAGCAGGTTCGCGCCATCCAGCGCGACTTTGGCCCCGAGTCGATAGTCTCGATGCAGGGTACCGGCCGCAACATCTGCTGGCAGACCCCCTACCTGAGCTACAGTGCCTTTGGCAGCCCGAACTTCGTGCTCGGCTTTCTCTCCGGGGACGCCTGCTATCTGCCGCGCACCACCATTGGCCACTGCTTCATGGGCGACTTCATGGTGGCCGACATCTCGCAGCACCTCGAGCGGCGGATGGAAGATCCGGAATATGTCTTGCCCGAATATCTTCTGATAGTTGGCAATAATCCGCTGATCTCCAATGGCGACGGCTTCTTTGGCCACTGGGTCGTGGACGCCATGAAGGAAGGCACCAAGCTGATTACGCTCGACCCCTCCTGCACCTGGTTGGCCTCAAAGTCAGAGCACTGGCTGCGGGTGCGTCCCGGCACCGACGCCGCCGTCATTTTGGCGATGCTTAACGTTATCATCAACGAGGATCTTTACGACCACGATTTTGTTGAGAACTGGTGCGATGGTTTTGAGGAGTTAAAGGAGCGCGTTCAGGAATACCCGCCCGCCAAAGCTGCCGAGATAGCCTGGATAACCCCCGAGGAGATAATCGAGGCCGCCCGTGCCTTTGCCAAGGGCAACCCCTCTGCCATCCAGTGGGGCCTGAAGGTCGACCAGACCGTCTGCGGCATACCTCTGGCCCACGGCCTGCTCTCGATGGCTGCCATCTGCGGCGACATCGACGTGCCCGGCGGCTGCATGATTCCGCGTTGCGCCTACGATATCTCGGACTCCTACGGCTGCGGCCTGTGGAACGTTCCCGAGGACATGATGATGAAGATGCTCGGCGTGGAGACCTCGCCGCTGCACGCCCTGGGCTTTGACCCAACGGCCAACGGCGACACGGTGCTTCAGGCTATCGAGACCGACGAGCCCTACCCGATCAAGATGCTCTTCATCCAATCCACCAACCCGATAGCCAATATGGCGGCCGACGCGCCGCGGGTCTACCGCGCGATGCGCAAGGTGCCGTTTAACGTTGTCGTTGATGTCTTTATGACGCCAACCGCCGTGGCCTGCGCCGACGTTGTTCTGCCCTGCGGCATGAGCTCCGAGCGCAATTCCGGTCGCGTCTGGTGGTGGCCGTTACGCTCGATCGTCAAGGTCAGCGACTACTACGAATGCAAGTCGGACGAGCAGATCATCCTCGAGCTGGGCAAGCGCTTAAACCCCGATCTCTTCCCCTGGAAAGACGACATCGAGCTGATGACCTGGTGGGTGCAGAGCGGCAATCGTTTTCATGCTGGCTGGCCTGCCAAGACCGACGAGACCTTCCAGGAACTTGTGGAGAAGGTTATCGACTGGCCGGAAGACTGGGCCTATCGCAAATACGAAAAGGGCATGCTGCGTGACGACGGCGAGCCCGGATTCAACACCAACACCGGCAAATGTGAGCTTTATCTTACTCTGTTTGAGGCCTGGGGATTCGACCCGCTGCCCTACTATGAAGAGCCGCCGGAAAGCCCCTATTCCACGCCCGAGCTGGTCAAAGAGTACCCCCTGGTGCTCACCACCGGCGCCCGTACCTGGGAGTACTTTCATTCCGAGGAGCGCCAGGTTCCGCGTCTGCGCGAGTCGCATCCCGATCCGCTGACCGATTTGCATCCCGAGCTGGCAGCCGAGATAGGCGTTCGCGAGGGCGACTGGGTCTGGGTTGAGAACATGCGCGGCAAGTGCAAGCAGCGCGTACGCCTGAACGCCTCGCTACATCCCAAGGTCGTGCGCTCCGAGCACGGCTGGTGGTTCCCCGAACAAGAGGCCGCCGAGCCCAATCTGTATGGTGTTTTTGACAGCAATATCAACAATTTGACGGTGCAAGGCGTTACCGGTCCCACGCTTTATGGCGCTCCCTATGCCAACCAGATCTGCAAGGTCTATCCGGTGACCCCCGAAAACGATTGCTCGCCCAGTGAGATCGTCACCAGCAAAGGAGGTTTCTAAGATGGCCACCAAGTATGGACTGCTGATCGATTACGAATGGTGCACGGGTTGCCATTCCTGTGAGACCGCCTGCAAGGTCGAGCTGGATCTGAAAACCGGCGACTTTGGCATCAAACTCTTTGCCGAAGGTCCCAAGCTTTATCCCAACGGCAAGTACGAATACCTCTATCTGCCAGTTCCAACCTCTCTGTGCAATCTCTGTGAGGAGCGCGTGGCGGCGGGTAAATTGCCAACCTGTGTGCATCATTGCCAGTCCGCCTGCATGAGCTACGGCCCGGTTGAGGAATTGGCAAAGAAGGCGGCGGGCAAGCCTAAGACGGCCTTGTTCGTGCCGCGGTGAGCCATGCGGAAGGTGCTGGCTTGCGCGCGAGCAGTTGGCATCGTTGACAAGAAGGAAGCACCTCTCCTCAGGTAACTGCTAAGGACTGGGGAGAGATGCTCCTGAGTATGATAACAGACAGTAAGGAGACAGATTATGTGCTTCAGACCGGCCGGAGCGGCCAAAGCCATAAAGTGCCCCGATTGCGGCACTTTCAACAAGCCCGGCAACAGTGAGTGCCAGAAATGTGGCCGCGATTTCAGCGACCTGATGACAGAGGCACCTGCTGTAACGGCGCCGGGTGCACCTGGCAACGCGCCTGCTGCGCCCGGTAATGCCCCGGTCGCACCCGGCAACGCACCCGTAGCGCCCGGTGGTCCAAAAAAGCCGCCCGTGCCGCCCAAGCCACCTGCGCCCAAGGCTTAAGACCGGCAGCGTACGCTGATGCCCCGCTGTACCCGGTGCAGTCCCAGCTGTCAACGCTGTCATCGCAAGCCCGGCTTTGTGATGCCTGTTGAGTGTCCGGTGTGCGGACGCTACAATCCGGCGCATTGGCAGAAATGTAAACGCTGCGGTGCCCCGGTGCCTCAAGGGGCACCGCAGAACAAGTCCGACAAGACCGTCCGTTCGGCGGGCAGGCAATGCTTTCTCTGCGACCCCTTACACAAGCCGCTCTGCAAGCTCTGCGTGACCGAAGGGCGCGTCAAGATCTGTCCAGACTGTGGCGCCTATGTGCTTGGTACCCGCAAGGATTGCAAAGCCTGCGGCCACAGCTTTTAACCGAAGAGGAGTGCCAGAGCAGGCACTCCTCAGAGGGGAAGGGAACCGCTTATGTCTAAGAAACAGAAGGCAGCGACCGCCTGGGTGGTTGTGATCATCGCGTTTTTGGGTGGTTGTGCCCTGGCAAACGTTCAGAACAAGGTGCCGCCCTGCATCGACGTCATCATGGCCTACTTTAACATCGGCCCGACCGACGCTGGCTGGTTGACCTCGGTGTTTACCATCATGGGTATGGTTACTGCCATTCCAGCCTCGTGGCTGATGCGCAAACTGGGTGCCAAATGGATAGGAGTGATATCGCTTGGTTGCGCGGCCGTCGGCTCTCTGATCGGCGTTTTCTCAACAACTTTAACCCTGCTGATGATCAGCCGCGTCATCGAGGGTGTGGGTGTGGGCATCATTGCCGTGGTGGGTCCGTCGCTTATCTCGATGTGGTTTCCACCGGAGAAGCGCGGGCTTCCGATGGGGCTTTGGGGTTCGTGGATGATGGTCTCGCAAACCCTGCTCTTCTTTCTGGCCGGCAGCGTGACCCTGTCCTTTGGCTGGCAGGGCGTCTGGTGGTTCACCTTTGCGTTTTGCGTTGTCGTATTGGTGCTTTACACCTGGAAGGTCGATGTGCCGCCTGAAGGAACGCCTAACTACTCCGAGGCCGAGGATGAGTCCAGTTATTCCTTCTCGCAGGGCTTCAAGTCGCCCTCAACCTGGATACTGACCCTCGCGGGGCTTATCTTCACGTTTTGCTGCTTTGGCTTCGCTACCTATATCTCGCTGTATTGGGCAGAGGTTTTCTTTGATGGCGACATGAACCCCTCCAACTGGTGGGTCTCGGTGATGTATGCCCTGGAGATACCCATCGTCATCCTCATCGGCTGGATGCTCAATCACGTGCGTCTCGGACGGCGGCGCTACGTGGGTGTCATCGGCTTTGCGCTCTACACTTTCATCCTCTTCTTCTGCTTTCGGATGGATAATCCGGCAATGCTTCTGCCTTTCATCATTATTTATCCGTTTTTGGAAGGTTCCATCCCCACCGTCTACTGGACGCTTTGCCCCTCAACGGCCCGCAAGCCCGAGTACGCCGGGGTGGCTCTGGGCGTTTTGAACATCGGACTGAACATCGGCACCCTGCTTGGACCGCCGGTCACGGGTTTCTTCATTGAGAACTACGGCTGGGCCGCCGCTACCATACCGCTGGCAGTAGCATCGGTCCTCGGTGCGATCACCTTCATTTTTGTAAAGACCTATGACCACAGACCAGAGAAAGGCACTGCTGCCTGATGAAGAACAGACAAGCTTGGATAGTGGCACTGGCGACCATCTTTGCCGGCATCTCGCTGGCGCTGGTACAGAACAAGGTTGCGCCCTGTATGACGACGTTGATCAGCGCGTTTTCCATCGACATGGCAACCGCCGGCTGGCTCAGTTCCCTGTTCTCGCTGGTGGGCATTGTGGTGGCGCTGCCGGCCTCGGTGATTCTCAATCGCTTTGGGCCAAAGAAAGGCGGCGCCTTTGCGCTGGCCTGCGCCATCATTGGCTCGCTGGTGGGCGTCTTTACCAACAATGCTGTTGTTTTGATGCTGACTCGTATTATAGAAGGCATTGGCGTCGGCCTGATATCGGTTATCGGGCCGTCGCTGATCGCCATGTGGTTTCCCGAGTCCCGTCGCGGGCTGCCGATGAGCGTCTGGGGCGCCTACCAGATGGGCGCCCAGGCGGTGATGTTCTTCCTCGGCAGCACGCTGACGCTGAATTTTGGCTGGCAGGGTATGTGGTGGTTCGCCCTGGCTGTCTGTGTGGTGGCGCTGGTGTTTTATCTGCTCTGCGTTAAAAGCCCGCGCCCCGAGGACAGCTATGCCGATGTTGAGAGCACGGAGGTCAGAATAAGCGAGGGGATCAAGTCGCCTTTTACCTGGCTGATATCGTTGGTAACCATGCTCTTTTGCGTGGGCTGCTTCGGTTTTGTGAACTGGATCGCCACCTGTTGGATGGAGATATTCGCCTGGGATGAAGGCCAGGCCAATATGTGGGTCGGCTTTTTCTCGATTGGCGGCCTGGTCGCGGCCGTGATTATCGGTGCAGTGTTGAACAAGGTGCGCAATCGGCGGCTCTTCGGCATGATTGCGCTGGTGTTCTACGGTGTTATTTCATTGGTGGGCATGAATTTGCCCAATCCGGGGCTGATCGTTGTTTTTGTGGTTGTCTACGCCTTTGCCGACGCCGGTTTTCCCTGTGTGCTTTGGACGATGGCCGCGCAAACCGTGAATAAACCGGAGCTGGCCGGTGTGGCGATGGGTGTTGTTTGTGTTGGTTTTAACGTTGGCATTCTGCTGGGCCCGCCGATTACCGGCGCCGTTGCTGAAGCCTGGGGCTGGTTTGCCGCCTCGGTGCTAATCTGCGCCGTCTGCCTGGCAGCGACGGTGCTGCTGCGCCTTGTCCGGCTCTATGCCGCGGCGGATGATGCAGCTAAAAGTTGAGTCAGCTGCTGCCGAGAATCTTCAGCTTTGTGCTATCATTGGAAGCGACCGTGAAAACAGAAGGAGGTCGCTAATGGCAACAGAAAGCTTCAGCAGGATCCTCCATCTTAATGATGAGCAGTTTGAGCAAGTGGTGAGGGCAATGGAATGCGTTAACGCCAATCCGCCTGCACCGCGCAAGTCAGGCATCAGATGGGGCGACACAGAGCAGATAATGCGTGCTTTGGAACAGAAGTATTCAGTTGATAAGCATTCTTAACCTGAAGCCGCTCCGCGAGCTTTTGCTCAGCGAGTATCCGCAGGAACTCCTTGAGAAACAACTCGGGGAGTTTTCTTGTGCCCGCGATAACGATATAGAGGCTTTCATACGTACAGGCGCTGTTGACTATGAGCGTGCTGGATTATGCCGAACCTATCTGTATTTTGATGTTGCCGATGCGGATACAGACCTTGTCGCCTACTTTACTATCGCCATTACTTCTGCCGACTATGCCGCTGTTGGCAGGAGTAGACGAAAGAAGATCTTACGTGGTAAGCCCGGCCTAAACAGCCAAGATCACTTTCCTGGACTGCTCATAGGCCAGCTTGCCAGAAGTGACCGTTACGAGCGTGCTGATCTCAGCGGCTCACAGATGATTGCTGACGCTGAGGAACTCATAGACTCAGTCAATCAAACTATAGGTGGGATGCTGATCTACTTGGACTGCAAGGAAGAACTCA
>JAISMZ010000084.1 GCA_031276475.1 Coriobacteriales bacterium | reverse complement strand
CAGCATCAGCGCCGAGCCGTCGTTGGCAAATATCGGCAGAGCCGGGTTAGGCTTGGCCTTCTCCTCACCGATAAATAGATCGCCGGCCAGCTCAAAGAGCGGACTGAAGATGCCAAAATGGCTGGGGTCAACAATCAGTGCCTCATCAGATGCCGTGTCGGCATTGAGGTTTTGTGGCACGGTGTTGTCTTCAAGCACGTAGGCGTTAAAGTCCAGCAGGCCTATCGGTCTGAACTGATAAAACAGCGCAAACGCCAAAACCGCAACCAATACTCCCGCCAATACCAGTACTTTTTTCATAGCAATCCCTCTTTTTCGGTAACTTTGCCCCTTAGTACACTATCTTTATAGTAATATGCCCTGCGGCGCCTCATTGTGCCACCTCCAGGATTGAAGGTGTGGTAAACAGCAAAACCTGCTCAGCGTCGGCCTGGAAAATATCATTGGTCATATCAACCTGATAGTCGTCGGTTCGCGCGACTATCTGAACCATGCCGGTCTGTTCAACCACCGGCTCGCCACGGTAAGGATAAAGCTCCACGCGCAGACCGGCAACAACAACGGCGTAAGACATCGCCGGCATCTCGATGGTCTGACCGAGGAACTCCACCTTTACGTCGTCCAAAAAGACATAGGTGCTCTGGCCGTCAAAGAGAAAACCTTCATCCAGGCGCAGATCGTGATTATCTATCTTGGCAACAAAGCCGTCCTCGTCAGCGCGCAGCTCGGTATAAAAGCCGGTGCGCACCGGTTGCACGCCAAGCGAGGGGCGCATGATACTCATCATCGCCGGCAGGAACATCCGCTCTTCCTCTTCCCAGTACAGAGGCACCGTTGAGCGGGTGCGCGGGTCGGTGAGCGTGCGAGTCTCGCCGCCGTTTTGCAGCGTGAAGTCAACCAGGTTGCCGTCCTCCGACCTGAAGACCTTGGACTCGCCAGACAGCGGCTGCTGAATGCCGGTGTTGTAGTAGTAGATGGGGGCGTTGATGGTGTAGACGCCAATCTGCATCACCAGGTAGACGACCACCGCTATCAGCGCGACAAAAAGCGCAAACAGGGTCAGCGTGAAGATGGGATGCGCTGGCTTAAAGATGCGTTTGCCCAGGCGCTTAAAGACGGAGCCGCGGCCGCGGCGGGCCGCCTTGCGCTGCTGCTTGTCGCTCAAGGGCACTTCCGGCGCTGCCAGGGGGCTTGTCTCAATGGCTTCAGCCACGATTCTCACCACCTTCGGGCGCCGCAACCAGCGGCGGCGAGGACGGCGGGGCCGCTGGCGCGGGCGCCGCAACCAGCGGCGGCGCGGGCGACGACGCAGAACCGCTCCCCTGCGTTGCCTTAGGCGGCTTTACGGCTTTATTCTCCAGCATCTCGCAGGCGTCTTTAAAGTAGAAGTAGGCCACGTACATGGTTACAAACAGGGCCAGCAGCATGCAGACCGAGCCGAGCATGACATCGCCAGAGACGTCCCAGTAATAGCCCGAGACCAGATTGGAGACCACCATCGCGATAAAGATCACCGCGGCGTTAAGGAGGTCGAGGAAGAAGCGTCGCAGCTTGAGGTAGAGTGCGTTAGAAAGCACAAAGAGCGCAATATAAAAGCTGATGTGGCTGGGCGCAAGCGGCACCCAGAAAAACATTATCGCAGCCACAAAGAGCACGCGCACCAAGCCGGAGGCCAGCCAGAGCTGCTCGCGAACCGTCAGATTATAAAACAGCCCGAGGAAGCGCAGTCGCTTTTGCATCCAGTTAACATCGGCCGAAAGCGGCAGGCTAACGGCCAGCAGCAACAGACCGGTGGGCACTGCCAGTACCACCAGCCAGAGGAAATCGCGAAGTCCCTGTAAAAAAGCCTCAGGCATTAATCAGTTCCCTTTCTGCCTGCGCCTCTACGGCCGCGGCCGAGGCGATGGGAAGACCGCTGATGATATCGGGCGACTGGGGCGACACGGTTTTGTCGCCTTTTTTGTCCCGCCCAGAGTCGCGTGCGTCTTTGAGCAGCAGGAAGAAGACGTTATGGTCATGGCAGAAAAAGCCGCGGACGTTCTCCAAAGTGTGCACTTCTTCTTTGCCGATGAAATCGACGGCGCCGTCAATCTCGCCAAGGATGGGCATGTAGTCCTCCATGATAAGCAGATTGGCGTTGCGCGAACGAACGCGAACTATGCTGATTTTAGTATAAACCTGCAGGCCTTCCTTAAAGCTGGAGACCTGGGCCTGAATGCGGCCGCTGGAGTGGCTGGTATAGGCGTCAATCTCGGCCTTCAGCGTATCTTCCAGAGTCGCTCCCTGCTTCTTCTTGTCTGCTTTATCTGCCATCATCAGTCCTTAAAGGTTTTCTGTCCGGGCTCGCTGCTAGCGCGCTGCCGCGCCAATGTAGTAAAACTCGTCCTCGGTGCGGGTGTCAAACTCGCCGCTGAGAATGCTCTCAACGTCGTTTAAGACGTCGGCAATGTTTACCGCCTGGCCGGCAATGCCGGTGTATTGCTCGGAGACAAACATC
The DNA here is from genome assembly GCA_031276475.1 of Coriobacteriales bacterium. Lineage (GTDB taxonomy): Bacteria > Actinomycetota > Coriobacteriia > Coriobacteriales > UBA8131 > JAISMZ01. The sequence goes on along the minus strand of JAISMZ010000084.1, from coordinate 5,264 downwards.
GGCTGGGTAAAGTAATTGCGCAGTTTACGGGTGCGGTAGAAGATGTTGGTGTCCTCCTCGCTGAGCTCGTCAATGCCCAGCACGGCGACGATCTCCTCCAACTCCGCGTAGCGGGCAAAATGAGCGATGGAGCGCTCTACCAGCGAGAAATGGCGCTCGCCCACGCCTTCGCGCGAGACCAGCTTGCTGGTGGTGTTAAAGACGTCCACGGCCGGGTAGATGCCCTTCTCGGCGATCTTACGGCTTAAAGCCACCTGGCCGTCCATGTGGCTCATGATCGCGTTAACGGCAAAGTCGGTCATGTCGTCGGCGGGGATGAAGACGGCCTGAAAGGAGGTGATGGAGCCCTCCTCGGTGGAGTTGATGCGCTCCATGACCTCGCTTATCTCGGTGAGCAACGAGGTGGAGTAGCCAGACTCGATGGGCATGTTGCCCAGCTCGGCAGATATCTCGGAGTTGGCCTGGAGGAAGCGATAGATGTTGTCGATGAAAACCAGTACGTCCTGGTTTTTCTCGTCGCGCAGATACTCGCCCACGGTAAGCCCACTGTAGGCGGCGCGCGAACGGATCATCGGGTTTTCGCCCATCTGACCAAAGACGATGCTGATCTTTTCCAGAAGCCCCGAGGCGGCCATCTCGTCGTAAAGCTCGCGGCCCTCGCGGCTGCGCTCGCCGATGCCCACAAACACCGAGTTGTTGCCCTGGCCGGTGTAGAGATTGTTGATCAGCTCTTTTACCAGCACGGTCTTGCCCACGCCAGCGCCGCCAAACATACCCATCTTGTAGCCTTTTTGCAGCGGCGCAAAGAAGTCGATGACCTTGATGCCGGTCCAGAGCACGTCGCCCTTGATGTTTATCTCAGACATCGAGAGATTCTTGGCGTAGATGTTGCGGGTTTGCGGCGCGGCTATCTGCGAGCCGTCGATGGTGTTGCCCAGGGCGTCAAAGACCTTGCCGAGCACCTCGTCGGAGTACTCGATGTGCAGGCCGCCGCGACGCAGATAGACGTCCAGGCCCTTGCGCAGGCCGTAGACATTGCCCATCGGAATGGCGTTAGCGATATTGCCATTTACATTATTTATCTCGAAGAAGACCCAGCGGTCGCCTACCTGCGCATAGATGATGTCGCGCACGCTGACGTCGTAAGTGTCCAGCAGCACCGAGACACTCATATTAGAAATGCTGACAATCTTGCCGATGATCTTCTCGCCGGTCTGGGTGATAGTACTCACAGTTGCACCTCTCCGTAGGAAACAGTTTTAAGATAATCGTCCTGAGCCTTGGCAAAGGCTTTAAGGCGGGCTTCCTTGCGCTGTACACGCAGCTGTTCTTCTTCTATCTCTTCGATCTTTTTAAGCGACTCGGTGGTGGCCTCCTGGCGCATGATATTTTCTGCCGCAAAACTGTTAACCGAGGCGATCTTTACCTCGTAGGAGGCATAGGTGCTGGTCAGGCGCCGGAGCAGGGCATCTACGTTGCCCTCCACCACAAAGTCCTCGGTGTAGCCCTCGGGGTCGGCCGCCAGCGGTATCGGAAAGACCTTGCGGCGGCGCAGGGCAATCTTTCCCGCATTGTAGTAATGGTTGTAAATAACGTTGATGGAGGAGTGCCGGAGCCTGAAGACGCTGTCTTCCAAAAGCTCCTCCACCTCGTTGTAATTCTCGTCAAATTCGTCCTTGGTCATCGCCAGCTTGAGCCCCGGCAGATTAGCCACGCGCATCTTGCGGCCAACGGTGATCTTCTCGGCGTCGGTGTCTTTGAGCATGGCGTTTAAGACCAGCTTGTTCATACCGCCGCAAAAGCTGTAGTCCGAGCCGATGTAGATGTTTAGCTGCGGCGCGTGCTCGCTGGGGTCGAGGGCGATCTTGTCGAGGATGAAATTGCGGTTGTTAACGATGATGTCGATAATCTTTTGCACCTCCGACTCCATGCGGATATACTTCTCGGTCATCCGCCGGGCCGCGTCGATGTGCAGCAGAGCATGAAAATTCATCACCTTTACGATGTTTTTAATCTTCATTGCTGCGACTCCATCATCTCTTCAAAGCGCTCCTTTATCTGCTGGGGCGCCAGGGGCGAGAACTTATATTGGTTCATCTTCTCCAGCAGCACGCGGCCGCGGATGATCTTGTTGCGCATGTCCTCGTTCATCTCGTCGATGTTGGCCAGCTCAAAGACCTCGCGGGTCTCCAGGAAGCTGAGCAGCTCGCGGCGCACGCTGGAGCCGAGTTTGCGCAGCAGCTCCTCTTGCACCTGGCTGCCCAGGCGCGAGACCGAAAGGCCAAAGCTGACGGCCGGCTTCTGGCCCTGCTCAAAGGCCTTGGTGCTGAGCACGATCTGGCCGTCGGTGATGGAGATGATGTTGGTGGTGATGTAGTCGGTGATGTCGCCGCCGCGGGTCTCTACTATTGGCAGGATGGTGATTGAGCCGCCGTTGTAGTACTGGCAGCCCTGCTCCAGCAAACTGGCGTGGGTAAAGAAGATGTCGGGCGGGTAGGCGTCGCGGCCCGGCACCTTGTTGGCCAGAAGCGATATCTCGCGATAGATATTGGCGTGCAGGGTGAGGTCGTCAATCACCACCAGCACGTCTTTGCCCTCCTGCATGAAGCGATTGGCAATGGTCAGGCCAACGGCCGGCGTGCGGTAGAGGGCCGGCGCGCCGTCGTCTTGAAACGCGGCGAGGATCAGCGTGTAGGGCATGGCACCGCGTTGCAGCAGATCGGAGTAGATCTCCTTAACGCTCTTCTTGGTTTTGCCCAGGGCCACATAGATGCAGACGGTGTTGGTGCCGCGCTGGTTGGCGATGGCGTCCAGACCGATCTGCGTCTTGCCGGTCTTCTTGTCGCCTAAGATCAGCTGGCGCTGGCCGCGTCCTATCGGGTAGAGCAAATCGATGGCCGCAAGCCCCGTATAAAGCGGGCGGTTGACGGTGGTGCGGGCCATGATTGGGATTGGCTCCACCACCGCGCCTATGGGCTCGCGGTCTTTAAACACTGAGCCGGCGATCTTGTCCTCGCCAAACATATCCACCACATGCCCCAGCGAACTGGGCGAAAACCAGGCGCCAAAGGGCTGCTTGGTGGCCGTGACCTCATCGCCGACGAAGATCGGTTGCAACACGCGCACCAACTCCACGGTTACCTGATTGCGGCCGATGCGGCTGACGTAGCCCTCGGCCTTGTCACCTACCACCACGCGCTCAAAGAAGCCAACGTCCTCCAGACCGCTGACCTCGATGATGTAGTTGCGGATGCGTGCGATGCGACCCATGCCATAGACGTTTTCTGCCGTCTTGATGGCGGCGATCTTCTCCTTGATGGAGTCGCTGAGGTTGATGCTACCCTGATTATTACTCATCCAACAATCTCCCTGTTCCTTATCGAATAGTCAAATTTCCTACCTTTGGAGAGCACATAGATGCCTTCGCAGATGCTGTCGTCTTGCTCGGTGACAATGCGGCTGTCCAGGCTGCTGAAGTCCTCCTCGGGGTTGGCGGTAAAGACGGTGACGGTATCGCCGTGGGCGAATACGTAATCCTTAAGCCAGAACAAAAAGCGGTAACTCTGAAACTCATCGACGCTTTTAAAGTACTCGCGCACCAGCTCGTTTTGGGCCGGCGTGAACATCTCGGTGAGAATGTTCAGCTGAGCCTCAGAAGCCAGCGTAGAGAGCTCGTAGGCGCTGTCCAGCGTAAGCTCGTCGAGAATGCCCTGCGCCGCACGGGCGCGAGCGGCCTCAACCGCAACGCGGGCGGCCGTAGCGTCGCTGGAAAGGCCCGTTGCCCGCGCCAGCGACTCGCGCACGCAGGCCTCCGCATCCACCTGAAAGTTATCGCGGATGATGCGATACTCGCTGGCAAAGCTGTCGGAGGTGTAGAGGCCCTGCTTGATGTCGAGAAAGTCGGGCACCGGCTGTTGTGCTGTGGCAACAGCCGTCGTCTGCTCCACCTGGGCGGCCTGAGCAGCCGCTATCTCGTTGCGCAGGGCCTGCAGCTGTTCCTGCTTCTTATTAATCAGATCGTCAAAAATGCCGGCCTGGCGCAAGACGTTCATCTGCGCGAACTTGGCCAAGCGTAAGGTGATGCCGCGGAATATCAGAAAGAAGAAGATATTCAGGCCTACCAATACCACTATGACAGCAATGAAGAATTCCAAAACAGACTCCTGATTTTAAGATAACAGCGGGTTAAAGAACAGCAAGACGAACACGAAAGCGAAGAGCAGCAGCAATAAAACTGCTATGACTACTGCTACTATCATGACGCTTTGCACGACGTCGCTTTTGGTCTCGGGATTGCGGCCTACCGCCTCGGCGACTTTTGAGCCGAGAATGCCGAGCCCAATGCCAACGCCAAGAAACGCCAGCCCTAACATCACACCGATGGCGGTGATGGTGCTCGCCATGATTGCGTCGATACCTGCTACTTCCATTGAGTGTTCCTCCTCCTTTGGATGCGTCGAACCCTTATGGCCCGCCTTGTCCTTTTGGCCTTACATGATCAGTAGTACGCCTTGCCGGCCTGTTGCCAGCTGCTGTAGGCAGTTGTGGGGCCACCGCCTACAGCACACCACCGCGCCTTAGTCGGAGGGCGGTGCGGGCAGGCCACTACTGCTTGACGATGAGCTGCTTGACGATGAAACACTTGACGGAGCCACGCTGCTGGTGCTGGACGCACTCGCAGAGCTGTTGGAGCTGCCACTGTTATCCGCCGGCACGTCTGGCACGTCGGGGGTGGTGGGAGCGTCGGGCCTGCTCGGCGCGCTGGGGGCGCTGGGCTCGTCACTCGGCTCGTCGGGCATTGCCACGTTAAAGGTGCGGTTAACGCTGAAGGTGGTTCCCTGCGGTGAGTAGATGCCGCTTTGCAGCACGACCTGCCTGCCCTGATAATAGGTATCCTCCAGCCGAACAGCAAAGTTGCTGTAGCCGCTCTGTATGGCATTTGCGTCGCCGGGAGTGATGCTTGACGCCCAGCCGCTGCCCTGCACGGCGGCGCCCACGCTGATGGGAATGCTCGCCAGCTTGGTTTCTGCGCCGCCCGAGCCAATGCCGTAGAGCACGGCCTGCGGCTGTGGCGAAGCCGCGCCTGCAGGATTGGTCTGGTCGAGGGGATAGTTCGCGTCGAGCTGCAGCGTAAAGTGCACCGAGTCCAGCGCCACCCGCGTCACGTTAACCGAGTAGTTGATGGCCGGTGTGGTGACCTTGATGATGTCAACGATGGTGTCGCGTCCGCTCTCGTAATCTTTGCAACCAAGCGCCACCGTGTA
>JAISMZ010000170.1 GCA_031276475.1 Coriobacteriales bacterium | reverse complement strand
GGCGGAATAGAACCCGAGCCGGTTGTTCCATAGGCCAGGTCGGATGGTATTACAAGATGGCGCTGGCCGCCGACCTTCATGCCCACCAAGCCCTGTTCCCAGCCTTTTATGACGCTACCGGCTCCCAGGGTCAGCGTGAACTCGCCGCTGTCAAAGACCACTCCGTCGGTAAAGTAGCCCGTATACTTAACCGTCAGGCTGTCGCCCTCCTTGGCCTCGGGGCCCTCGCCTTCCACAATATCAACGATCACCAAAGAGCCCGTCAGTTCGGACTGGTCGACCGGTGGCATAGTCGGTTCGGCAGAAGCGCTGGCATCCTCAGAAGGATTGTTGGTATCGGTATCTTCCGCCAGACTCATATCAACGTTATAGGGCACATCGGCAGGCATCTCGTTAATCACCACTTCGGCGTCATCGCTCATCTGCTGGATGAAGGTGGTGAATTTGGTTGAATTGTCACTTTGGTTGAACTGTGCGGTCAGATGCTCTTTAATCTCCTCGGGAATCGTGCTGACGTCCAGCTCGGCATCCTCCTCAGTGGGCAGTTGAAAAATCCCCGTGCATTTGATGATGTAGACGTTGCTGCCGTCGACGATCGGCTCGGATATCTGATCGAGCTCCAGAGCATTCAGCGCGTCGAGGTAGCCCTGAGAGAGTTGGACGAGCGAACTCCAGCCCATATCTCCGTCTTTGTCCTTGGAGATCTGATCGGTGGAATACTCCTTTACCAAAGTGACGAAGTCTTCACCCGCGCCCAGTTTGGCGGCGAGCTCTCTGGCTTTGGTTTCTTGCTCCTCAAGGCTGACCTGATCACTGCTGGCCAATACTATAGCTGACGAACGCCTTCCGGCAAACTGACCAGCAGACTCCCGCAGATAAGCGTCCAAGGCCTGCTCACTGGGCTCGGAGGCCAACGCTTCCGTCAGTTGGGTCTGCAGATCGGCGATCTCCAGACGCTCACGCAGCCCAGCCTCGTTTTGATACCCATACTTCTTCAGGGCTTCTTCCCAGGCAGCATCATCGCCACCGATGGTCGCGCGTGCCTGTGCGACCTGTTCATCTATGGAGGTCTGGTCGGCCGTAATGCCCTTTTCTACCGCCGCCTGGCGAATGATGATATCTTGTTTCAGCGATTCGATTATCTGCTCGCGCAAGGTCTCGGGAGTCAGACTGGCCTGCTTTAAGGCGGTCGCCCAGGCAGCATCATCAGCATATGATTCAGTCTGGTTGCGGATAATCATAATCCGGTCGGTAACCGTCTGTTCAGCTATCTTCTCACCGTTAACAGTGGCCGCCACCTTTTCGCCACTTTCGCAGGCTGCCAGCGCAAAGACCAGCAGTGCAGCTAGAAATGAGGCGGTCAACGTTTTGCAGAACTTCATGTAAAACCTGCTTTCTTCTTTGGGCAGTAAACCGTAAGTATAACAAAATACGATTGTTGCAGCTTGGACGGACAAGGCCCGGCGAGCGAGGGCGGGCGCGAGCGGACAAACCGTGAGCAAAACCTGTGGTCGAGCTTCACAGAGGCTTACATATGCGTCACAACCGGCGTATCGTATTCGATATTCTTATACAGGGTTTCGGCGGGCGCCAGCGGCATGTTGATGCAACCGTGCGAGCCGTTATAGGTCCAGATGCTGCCGCCAAAAGCATTGCGCCAAAGACCGTCGTGAAAACCGTGACCCGCTGTCGTAAATCCAACGAAATAATTAGCAGTTTCGTCATAGGGCGCTACGCCAGCCCAACCGTCACTCTTCATTCGTTGGGGACTGCCTTTATGTATCACAAAGAAGACACCGGTGGGCGTATCGCGGCCGTTGATCGGCTGGCCAGAAACAACATCGGATTCAACGACTAATTCACCATTTTTAAAAAACCACATATGCTGCGCCGAAATATCTAATTCCAGGTAGGTATCACCCCAGTCCTGAGGTCCGTGGGAGGCGGCGCGTTGCAGGTAATACGGCTCGCGCTCCTCACCAAGATGGTTGTGGACGGCCGCCAGGATGGCTTCGATCTCGGCGGCCTGATCTATCAGCCAGCCGTAGGAGCCACCATACCAATAGTCCCAGCCAACATCGCCATTGACGATCTTCTCCTCGCCAAAGCCATTGGTTATCTTGCGCTCCTTGCCCACCGTGTCGTGGCGAGCAGCGTAATCGGCCACCCAGGCTGCAACGGCATCGTAGTTTAACTCGCCCGTCGGCTCAACCGAAGTGTCCACCCAGTTGATGGCAACGCGTCCGTCGAGCACCTCTTTCTCCTCGCCAAAGAGATAGGTAATGGAGAAGGGCACATAGCGGTTGTAGAGGTCAATCTGTTGCAGCAGTTCAGGATTGTCATTGCGCACAGCGGGTTGCTTATAGCAGTCGACAGCTTCCAGATCGAGGTCGCTTTGCAAGGCGTTGATTGACACGACCAGGGCGGAGAAGACCTTATCCGGATCTAAGGTGGTACCGGGATCCTCCCCTACCACTACATAATTGGGCGCTTGAAACGCCATCGTGGCGTCCACCGGCGCTTTCATGTTTTTCTGGTCGAGAAACGGCCAGTTGGCAATCACCGCCTTTAAGCGCTGTTCGTCAAAGGAGATGCTGGCGTCAGTGCGGTAGGGCTGCTGTGGCTCAAACAGGCGTGCGGGCCAGGCAAAAATGTTCTGTGAGGATAAAATATCGTCGGCCTGCGTATCGGCAACATAGTTCAGGTCGATCTGTGTGCCGGTGAGGATGACCGGGGCATTTTGCCGCGCCTTGACCTGCAACGAGTAGTCGGCTACGTGTGCCTCGATGGCCCGGTGCGCATCTGAGGGCTGTTTGAGCGAGACATCGCTACCGTCAATCACCGTATTAAAGCCATAGTGGTAATGAAAGAAGATCGCCAGGCCAACATAGGCCGCCAGTACAACGCCGATGATCGCAGCCAGGCTTATCCACAGCCACCTCAGCTTATGCGTCTTTTTGGTGGCGACGGCCTCGCTCATGGCCTGCCCGGCCTTGCCATCGCGCAACTTCTTGCCCTTTTCACAACTTTCCTCCCTGGCCGCGCCTGCGGTGGATGCCTTGTTTAGAGTAACCGCCGGTAATTGCCGGCGGAAAAATCAACTGTCTTACAAGATAACACAAAGCGACTGCTGTGCAAATGTCGATTTCGTAGTTTCCCTGCGATTTATTCCATCTGCCGCCCTTTTTAGCTCATCTTTGATGCGCGTTTTTTCGCCCGCCTCCTGGCGACGCCCGTTTCGCCCTGAGCCGATGAATCTGCGATAATGGAGTCGCTACCTTCAAAGCGACACAATAAAACCGATACGAAGGATGTGTTAATGTCATTTGCAACTTTGGTTCTGGCAGCCGGTGCGGGCACGCGCATGAAGTCGGATCTGCCCAAGGTCGCCCACGAACTGCTGGGAAAACCGCTGATTCGTTGGGTGGTAGACGCAGCCCGGACAGCCGGCAGCACGCAGACTATCGTGGTTGTGGGCATGGGCCGTGAGCAGGTCACGGCCCTGCTCGACGATGTTCAGCTGGCGGTACAAGACGAACAGCGCGGCACCGGTCACGCCGTCGCTGCGGCCCGCGAGACCCTGGCCTCGCTCCCTGCGACTTCCTCGCTGGTGGTACTTGGCGGCGACACGCCGTTGGTCTCACCCTCAACGATCGCCGCTTTGGTAAAAAAGCGCGAGGAGCACGACGCTGCCTGCTGCGTTTTGGGTTTTGTCGCTGCCAACCCACAGGGTTACGGGCGGCTGATCCGTAGCGTGGACGGCAACTTGCAGGCTATTGTTGAGGAAAAGGACGCCTCTGCCGCCGAGCGCACGATCACTGAGGTAAACGGTGGCGCCTACTGCTTTCGCCCCGATGCCCTGCTCAGCGTCCTCAGCGCCCTGAGCGCCAACAACGCCCAAGGCGAGTACTATCTGACCGACGCGGTGGGGATACTCGCAGGCCGCGGTGAGCGCGTCAGTCTCCAGATCCTGAACGACCCCGACGAGCTGTTTGGGATAAACGACCGCGTGCAACTGGCCGAGGCCGTCGCCCTGGCGCGCAGACGCATCAATCGGGCGCATATGCTTGCCGGCGTGACGATGCACGACCCGACCAGCGTCTGGATCGGCCCGGATGTCGTGCTCCAGCGCGATGTTGAGATACTGCCAACTACCAGTATCTACGGTGACAGCTTTGTGGGCAGCGGCAGCGTCATCGGTCCGAACAGCCGCCTGATAAACGTCCGCGTTGGTGCAAACTGTCTGGTGGATGAGAGCATCGTTACCGACTGCGTGTTGGAAGATCGCGTCAGCGTGGGCCCACGGGCCTATCTGCGCCCCGGCACAGTGATGCGCCAGGGCTCCAAGGCGGGCACCCATGTGGAGATAAAGCGCTCGGAGATCGGTGCCAACAGCAAGGTTCCCCACCTCAGCTATATTGGTGATGCGGTTCTGGGCAGCGACGTGAACATCGGCGCCGGTTCCATCACCTGCAATTTTGACGGCGCTGGCAAGAATCCCACGAGGATTGGCGACCGCAGCTTCATCGGCAGTGATACGATGTTCGTGGCGCCCGTTACCATCGGCTCCGACGCGACCACCGGCGCTGGCAGCGTGATAACTGCTGACGTGCCCGACGGGGCCTTGGCTCTGGAGCGCGCCAAGCAGGTTGTGATCAGTGACTGGGCGCGACGCAAAATGACCCAAATTGCAACAAAATGGAGGCAATGATGAGTGAGGACGTTAAAGAAAGCGGTATCGGCGCGTCAGTGGTGACCAAGAGTCTGATGGTTTTCTCCGGCAGAAGCAACTTGGAGCTTTCCCAAAACATCACCCGTGCTCTGCGCTGTGACCTGGGCAATGTTGAGACAAACTCCTTTGCCAATGGCGAGATATATGCCCGCTACAAGCAAAGTGTGCGCGGTGCGGATGTCTTCATCATCCAGTCTATCGCCTCTTCAAACATGGGCTCGGTGAACGATGCGCTAATGGAGCTGCTGATCATGGCTGATGCCGCCAAACGCGCCTCTGCGCGCTCGGTTACTGCAGTGGTTACGCACTTTGGCTATTCCCGCCAAGACAAGAAATCGGCCGCACGCGAGCCGATCACCGCAAAGCTTGTTGCCAACATGCTGACGGTCGCTGGCGTCACCCGGATCATCACCGTCGATCTTCATCAGGGGCAGATCCAGGGCTTTTTTGATCAGCCCGTAAACCACCTGACGGCGCTGCCAATCTTTGCCAGCTACTTCCTGCAAAAAGGCCTCAGCGATATCTGCGTGGTTTCGCCCGATGTGGGACGCGCCAAGGCGGCCAAGAAGCTGGCCGACCTGCTGGACGCCGATCTGGCGGTGATGGCCAAGTCACGCCCCAGTCACAACCGAGCCGAAATATCTACCGTCATCGGCGACGTTTCTGGAAAAACATGTATTTTAAATGACGATATGATCGACACCGGCGGTTCAATAACCGCAGGAATCACCGCGCTTAAGGATAAGGGTGCCGAGCGAGTTTTTATCAGCGCCACCCACGGATTATTCTCTGGGCAGGCCTATGAGAGAATCGAGAAGGCTGATGTGGAGGAGGTCATCGTCTGCGATACCGTGCCGGTGCCCGAAGAACATCTGACCGGCAAGATTCGGGTGGTCTCCGTGGCTCCGCTTCTGGCCCAGGCGATCGCCAATGTCTTTAACGAGGCCTCGGTCAGCGAACTCTTCGACCCCGATTTCGCACTCTGAGGCAGGCAGCGGCTGCCGGTGCTCCTGATTATTCTCAAATGAGCCTTTTTCACAGACAATCTGACGTTGAATTGCTCATCGTCGGCCTTGGTAACCCCGGCGAAGAATACGCTGCTACCCGCCACAATATCGGCTTTATGACGGTCGACCTGCTGGCCGAGCGGGCTGGTGTACGCTCCTGGAAGTCGCGTTGCAGTGCGCTTACCGCCGTTGGGCGTCTGGGCGGTAGAGCGGTGGCCCTGGCCAAGCCGCAGACCTATATGAACCGCTCGGGTGGGGCCGTCAAGGGTCTGCTGCGCCACTTTGACCTGCCTGCCGACGTGCTCGTCGTCATCCACGATGACTTGGATATCCCCGAGCACCTGCTGCGCCTGAAAAACGGCGGCGGGCACGGCGGGCACAATGGACTGCGTGATATCAATGCGGCAGTTGGCGAGGATTATCGGCGCGTACGCGTGGGCATCGGGCGGCCACCTGGACGGATGCCCGCCGACCGCTTTGTGCTCCAGCGACTTTCTGGCCAGGCTTTGGAGGAGTTAGGAGTTGACGCGCAGGCAGCGGCCGGCGTGGTGCAACAGATTGTTGAGCAGGGCTTTACGGCGGTGCAGAACAGTGTTAACGCAGACGCAGGTAAGGGGTGAGGCTGGTGCCTTGCCGGGTTGTGAGCGTACGAGGTTGGGCCTTGCGGAAGTTGTGAGTGTGCGGGGTTGGGCCTTGCGGAAGTCGTGAGCGTACGGGGATGAGCCTGGCGGAAGTCGGAACCGCGCGAGCCCGGGCGCAGGGTCGCCTGCTCAGACAGTCCTCGCAGCATCAGCGTAGGCCAGGTATGCGTTTGTCTCTGCTGCGGAACTCGCATTCGACCCTGCGCCCGGGCTGGGTGCTGGGTGCTGGTGAAGGCCGTCTCTGTGTCGTTCTTG
>JAISMZ010000159.1 GCA_031276475.1 Coriobacteriales bacterium | reverse complement strand
TTCGCCGTCACAGCCAAAGCGCAACCGGAGGGGAGGCTGATCGGGAGCTGTTGGTGCCGGTGGGGGAGACGCTCGTGGAGGTGGATCACCTTGACGGCGTGAAGCTGAGCTTTGCCTCTGATGCCTGGCTTTTGCTGCGACCCAGTGGCACCGAGCCGCTGGTGCGAGTTTATGCTGAGGCCTCAACGACCGCTCAGGTAGAAAAATTATTGGATATTGGAGTTGCGCTTGCATCCGCTTCATAAGGATGATACACTATTGCTGTTGCGTATATGTTACTCAGACGACAGCATATTGTTTTATGCGATGCGGCACAGCACGGCTCTGCGCACCGCAGGAATTGCGGGAACAAGACGCAACGGTATACCCGACAGTCGGCAAGAACAGCATGGCACAGCAAGGCAAGGTAGGTATCCGGTGAGCTAACCGATGAGGGAGGATCACCGGTAAGGAGCAGCCAGGCGCAGGCCTGAGCATTCGAAAGCAGGAAAGGGGTAGAGAATGGAACTTCTCACCGATGTGGCGTTTCTGTCGCGCTTTCAATTTGCGTTGACAGTTATCTTCCACTTCCTCTTCGTGCCACTCTCCATCGGGCTCGGCCTGTTCGTGGCCCTCGCGGAGACGCGTTATTACAAAACGCGCAAGGCAGAGGACAAAGCGGCGACCCGCTTCTGGGCGCGAATTTTTACCACGACCTTTGTGATTGGCGTGGCCACCGGTATTACCATGGAGTTCAGTTTTGGCACTAACTGGGCCAACTATTCGCGTTTTGTGGGTGACATCTTTGGCGCACCGCTGGCGGCCGAGGCGCTGCTGGCCTTCTTTTTGGAGTCGGTCTTTCTTGGTGTGGTGTTATTTGCCCGCGAGAAGATATCGCCAAAGCTCTATCTGGTTTCAACCTGGCTGGTCTGGTTTGGCTCGGCGCTCAGCGCGCTGTGGATACTGATCGCCAACTCCTGGATGCAGACGCCGGCCGGCTACGATGTTTTGCCCGACGGCAGCAAGGCGGTAATCACCGACTTTTTTGGCGCCGCACTGAATCCCTCCACGGTGCCCCGCTACCTGCACACCGTAGACGCGCTGCTAATCCTTGGCTCGTTTTGCGTGATAGCCGTGGGTGCTTACTATCTTTTGCGTCGGCGCACGCCGGAGCAGATTGCCTACGGCAAGCGCTTCATTAAGACCGGCCTGATCACCGGCATCGTCACCGTCGTTTTGATGCTGCCGTTTGCCCATATGCAGGCTACGCAGGTCGCCGAGCAGCAGCCCGCCAAGTTGGCGGCGATGGAGGGCCAGTGGGAAGACGGCCCCGTTGGCTTTGCGCTGGCCGGCGTGGTGGACGAAAAGACGAAGAGTTCAACACTGCTGGAGCTACCGTTTCCTGGCTTTACCAGCTTTCTTGCCACGGGCGACTCCTCAACGGCTTATCCCGGATTAAACACGGTGGAGAAGGGCCCGGTTGATCTCACCTCCTATAAAGGTGTTGCGGTGGACAGCTATCCCGGCGGCATCCCGCCGGTCAACGTGACCTTCCAGGCCTACCATATCATGGTCATCCTCTTTGGCGCGATGGTGCTTTGGCTTATTCTGGCCGGCGTGCTGTTGCGCAAGTCCCGCGACGAAAGCAGGCCGGCGCCCAAAGCCCTTGCCTATCTGCTGGTCTTTGGCCCGCTGATTCCCTTCCTCGCCATTCAGGCCGGCTGGGTTGTCACTGAGGTCGGCCGCCAGCCCTGGGTCGTCTACGGTCTGCTCAAGACCAACGACGCTATCTCGATGAGCGTTTCGGCGCCGGAGATCCTGATTACCATCGCCTTGTTCATCGTCTTTTACGTGGTACTGTTTGTGGCCTGGGTGCGCATCGTGCTGGGGATGATTAAGACGGGGCCGGTTTTGGAGACCGCTGAAGCCGCTGCCGCTGGGGCCACCGCCACAAAAGCAAACGCCGACCGAAAGGGTGGTGAGTGAGATGCCGTACATCGATCCGACCCTGATGGCCCCCACGCCACTGCAAGCGATCTGGTTTTTGCTTATTGGTGTGTTGTTGCTGGGCTACTTCATTCTTGACGGCTTTGACCTGGGTAGCGGCGGACTGTATCCCTTCCTGGCTAAAGATGAGCAGGAAAAAGCTTTTGTGCGCCGCAGCATCGGCCCGCTTTGGGACGGCAACGAGGTTTGGCTGCTGACGGGCGGTGGCGCTTTGTTTGCGGCCTTCGCGCCAGCGTACGCGACCGCGTTTTCTGGATTCTATCTTGCTATTATGTTAGTTTTATTTGGCCTGATCGCACGGGCCGCGGCCATTGAGTTCCGCTCGCTTGGCGATGGGCTGAATAAGCTCTGGGACGCAGCTTTCTTCCTCGGTTCGGCGCTGCCGGCCCTGCTTTTTGGCGTGGCTGTTGGCAATGTTATCGAGGGAGTGCCGCTTGACGCTCACGGCGACTACGCAGGACTGCCTTTGATAGGGCTACTGCGCCCCTTCCCACTGGTCTGCGGCGTGATCAGTTTGTCGCAGATACTGCTTCAGGGAGCATCTTGGCAGGCGCTCAAGGCTCCGGTGGGTTCCGCCTTGCATCAGCGCTCGGTTGCTCTGCGCACCCCGTTGTTGATAGTTGTCGCGGTGGCCTTTGTGTTGGCGACAGCCCTGTACTTCGGTCTGCTCGGCGACCCGCATAGCGCTCAGGGCGCCGGTTTGCCGCTGTTGTTCCGGGCCGTCTTTGCGGTGGTCTTTGTTGCCGGCGTTGTTGCCGCCCTGCTGTTTCAGCGTAAAGGCGACGACCTCTGGAGCTTTTTGGCAGCCAACATCGCTCCGGTAGCGCTGATCGGCATTTCCGCCACAACGCTCTTCCCCTATTTGATCCCCTCGCTGGGCCCTGGCCCCTCAATAACCGTCGCCAGCGCCGGCGGCACCGAGCTGGCTCTGACCTGCATGACCATCATCGCCGCCGTTGGCGTTCCCCTGGTGCTGGTCTACCACGTTATCATCTACCGCACCTTCCGCGGTCGTCTGAGCGTAGAAGACCTGAGCTGATCGGCGCTTTTCAGCGGCATCTCTTTGGTCGCTGCGACCTCCTACCCCAATCTTCACAAGAGGGGCGACGGCAAAACTGCTGTCGCCCCTCTTAGTATTAGAGGAGCCGATAAGAGAACAGGGTCTGCCAACACGACCTGTTAACATCCTCTGCAGCCGCCACCACCACCGCCACCGCCGCTGTGCCCTTTGCCCGCATTGTGGGTTGACATTTTTCTTCAACCAGATTAAAGTTAACAAGCTTGATTCTTTATTGAAGATATATAAGAAGGCTTATTTTCAGGAACAGGGAACAAGGTGCGCTGCCCATGAGTTCTCTTCTCATTACGACAAAGCCCGACACAGGCGTCCCTGCTGCCAAAGACCGCACTACCCCGGGGGCCCGCGTTGTCGCGCCCGAGACAGCCACCTCCGTCGCCGAAGGCCGCACTACCCTGGGGGCACGCGAACTGCTGAAAACCGAATTTTCTCAGCTTCTGGAGATCTCTCGTGCGGCGGCACAGCAGGCGCTGCTCCTGCACCCTTCCGTTGTAACAGCCTCCCCTCTCATCTTAACGGGACGTTGCACGACGACTCCCGGATGCCGCCATTGTAAATGGGAGTACCTTAAATCCCTGGGCAAGCCGTCTTTTATCAATGATCCAACGGTGAAAGAGGTGGTAAAAAGGGCCCATGCGCTCGCAGAGATTGGTATTTCGCGGGCTTTTTTTGCAACCGGCTGGCTTGGCTTGCGGTTACCCGAGTCGTATCTGAATGTTGTGGAGCAGGTCTGTGAGGCTGAACCGCGCCTTGAATATTACGGCCTTTTTGGTGCGTTGGACAGCTACAGCCACAGACGGCTTGCGAAAGCCGGTCTGTCCGGCATGTTGACGAGTCTGGAGTCGCCGAGCGAGCCGGTCTATCGCAGTTTCAGAACAGCCGGTGACAGCCTTTTGGACAGGCTTCGTGCGCTGGAGTACGCCAGAGAATGCGGGCTGGCGCTCTGGACGGGCTTTCTTGTTGGTCTGGGAGAGCAAGAGGACGACGTCGTCTGGGGGCTTGAGACGATTGCCCGCTTTGAGCCGGAGTCGGTCTCACTGCTGCCTTTTGAGCCATTCCCGCATACGCAGATGAGCGACTGGCCAGCCACCGACCTGCGCTGGCTTGCTCGCGTTAACGCTGCGGCGCGCGCGTTTTTACCGCCGTCAGTCGTCCTTTTTACGGATCACTACCGCCAGGTAGAAGAGCGTTTTGGTGAGGCGATCGGCTTTAACGGCTCGTATCTGACCACACCGCTGGAGCGGCCAGGTTCCACGATGCCTGCAACTGCCCCGCCTCTCCAGGATCCGTCCCGTCGAGAAAAGGAGTTATTATGACAGAGAAGCACCACAGCACGACAACCGGCTGCGAGACCACTCGCCCCGCCAGTCTCCACAACGAGAGTGCCAACGCCGCGTCTCCCGCCACTCCCGCCGCGCCTGCCACGAGCATCTCCGCGACCTCCCCAGGCGCCCTCGCTCCCAATCGCCTCAGCCGTCGTGACTTCCTGCGGCTTGGAGGGACGGCTGGCTTTGCGCTACTTGCCCTCTCCGGCAGCAGCCTGCTCGCAGCCTGCGCCGGCTCCCCACAGCCGCAGTCGGGCAGCTCTGTCAGCTCGCAGTCGAGTAGCTCCGTGCAGCCTTCGGCGGCCGCATCCCGCAGTGTCACCAACCTCGACGGCACGAGCATAACCATACCCCAGACGGTAACGGCGGTCGCAGCAATCTTTGGGCCTTCATATGAGCGCATCGTCGCGGTTGGTGCCGAGGATCGCATCATCTGCGACGGCGACTTTCACATCTCGGGTTGGCCGTGGTCAAACGTCATCTACAAGCGCGTCAATGACGTCCCTGGCATTCCCAACGCTCACAGCGACCTTAATGTTGAGGACCTCGTTGCGCGCGATGTGCAGCTGGTCTTCTGTTTTCCCAACCCCCAACAAGCAGAGGCTATCAGCAACGCCGGCATGAGCGCCGTGCCAATGGCCGGGACGGGCAAGTTTCGCGATATTGTTGATTCCCTTAACCTTTACGCCGAGATATTCAACGATGCAACCGCGACCGCTCAGGCACAGGCCTATGCCCGCTATTTTGATGATACGCTGGCAATGGTCAAGCAGCGCACCGAAGGAGTCACCGAGCGGCCGCGTGTCTATCTGGCTTACACCGACATGCTGCATGGTTATGGTGCCAAGTCCGACATGATAGAGGTCATCAATCTGGCGGGCGGCGTTTTGGTGAGTACCGAGTTGGAGGGCGGCTCAAACATCGCCGTGACCCCCGAACAGCTGATTCAGTGGAATCCCGACTACATCTTTATCGACCATGCCGGTTCTTCAGGCAATGCTACCGCTGAGGACGCGATAAAGGAAGCCTTAGCAACAGGCGATTATAATAATATAACAGCGGTAAAAAGCAATCAGGTTCTGGCGACGCCGACGGGAGTCTTCTTCTGGGACTCAGGTATTCAAAAGATACTCTATCTGGTGTATATCGCAAAAACCATACATCCCAGTCTCTTTGCCGACGTCGATCTGACGGCGATGCTCAAGGAGTTCTACGAGCAGTTCTTCTTCTATCAGCTCTCAGATAGCGAGGCGGCGCAGATACTCAACCATCAGAATCCCGCATAGGGAGGCGCCCAAAGCAGATGGGTCATCCTGCTCCAACCGACGTCACAGCGGTGTCGCGCCGCGCCCGCATCGCGCTGCCGCTGATGGCGGTCGTGCTGCTCGCTGCAACAGTTGCTTCGCTGGCGGTCGGCCGCTATCAACTGGACATTCCGTTGCTGCTGCAAACGCTGCAGGCCCTGCCCAGGCTTGTCGGCCAGCTGCTTGACGGACAGACCCCTGCTCTGGACAACGCCGAGTTGGTGGTATTTAAGATGCGCTTGCCTCGTGTGCTCGGGGCGATACTGATAGGCGGCTCACTCGGTCTTGCGGGGGCGGCGTTTCAGGGGATGTTCCGCAACCCGATGGTCTCGCCGGACCTGCTGGGCGCTTCTGCCGGAGCAGGTTTCGCGGCGGCTTGCGCGATGCTCGTCTCCGCGCCGGTTATCGTGATTACGGGCTCAGCTTTCCTTGGCGGATGCGCTGCAGTGTTTCTCACCTACGCCATCTCGCTGGCGGTGGGCAGGGGCACTCCGGGCATCACGGTACTCGTGCTTTCCGGCGTGGTGATAGGCGCGCTGTTTCAAGCTTGCGTGTCAATAACCAAATACGTCGCCGACCCCTATAGCCAGCTCCCCGGCATCACCTTCTTTTTGATGGGCGGGCTGTCCAGCATCACCTGGCGCGACATTCTTACACTGCTTGTGCCGCTTGCGGTGGGTGCCTTCGTTCTCTTCTTGCTCAGGTGGCGGATCAATCTGCTGGCGCTTAAAGACGAGGAAGCCCAATCGCTGGGTATGGACACCAACCGCGTGCGCCTTGTGGTAATCCTCTGCGCAACACTGATAACTGCGGTCAGTGTTGCGGTGGGAGGTATGATCGGCTGGGTAGGGCTGGTGATCCCCCACTTCATGCGGATGCTCGTAGGGCCCGACCATCGTCGACTGCTGCCCGCGTCACTGTTTGGCGGCGCTCTCTACCTGGTGGTGATGGACGATTTGGCGCGAGCTCTGTTTGCGATGGAGATACCCATTGGCATCCTCACGGCACTCGTGGGTGCTCCGGTGTTCTTACTGCTGCTTTTGCGGTATCGGGGAGGGTGGAGTTGATGGCACTTGCTGTAGAGGAATTAAGCTGTGGCTATCAGGGAAGGCCGGTTGTCTCCAAAGTCAGCTTTTCCCTCAGCGCAGGCGAGGTGCTGGCTGTCCTGGGGCCAAATGGTGTGGGCAAGACGACGCTGTTTAAGACCGTCCTCGGCTTTCTTAAGCCGCTCGCTGGGCGGGTGATGCTTGAGGGAAGGGATCTCAGCGAGCTGTCACGCCGGGAACTGGCGCGCCTGATTGCCTATGTCCCGCAGACCCAGAGCACGTCGTTCGCGTTTCCTGTGGAGGAGTACGTGCTGATGGGTCGCGCGCCCCACTTGGGAATGCTCAAGCAACCCACCGCCACCGACCGACAGATCGTCAGGGATACGATGCTGCTGCTGGGCATTCAGGGGCTGGCAGACAAGACCTGCACGAGCATCAGCGGTGGTGAGTTGCAACTGGTGGCTGTTGCGCGCGCCTTAGCCCAGCAGCCACGCTATCTAATTATGGATGAGCCCACCGCAAACCTCGATTACGGCAATCAGGCGCGGATACTTGAGCAGATCATCGAGCTCGCTAACAAGGGCCTGGGCGTGATGCTCACTACCCACAATCCCGAACAGGCCTTCACGTTGGAGTCGCGCGTCGTACTTCTGCGCCGCGACGCACCCTACCTCGAAGGCGACTTTCGTGCAATACTCACAGAAGCGCATCTCAACCAGACCTATGACATCGATGTTGTGCTGCGCAGCTTTGAGTACCAGCAGCGCGAATATACGGTCTGCCGAACGATACCAAAGTGCCGCTGTGGCGAGCATTGTGACGGCGCTTAAGGGGGGGGGGGGGCGCTTAAATGGGGGGGGGGGGGGGGGGGGGGGGGGGGGGGG
>JAISMZ010000128.1 GCA_031276475.1 Coriobacteriales bacterium | reverse complement strand
ATCACCGGCGGCAGCGTCAAGGCCGCCAGCAGCGCGGACGCCAAAATCTCGCCGGCCCCGAAAAACGCCGCAGGCAGTCCGGCTCCCGTCTTCCTCAACACCCTTACGGTTGGTTTTCCCGCTGTGGGCGATAACGAGGCTGTCTCAGACCTGACCGTAGACGGCGTATCCGATGCCTACGGAGTTAATGACGTGGCCACCAGAGACGGCGGCGTGGTCTACTTCTGGCTTGCCGCAAATAGCGCAGACGATGCCCAGGTGCGGCTTGAGGCGGCTGAGGGCTACTACGCAAAGACTTACGTGCGTAACGCCAATGACAGCAACGTGCAGACGCTTGAGCGCGAGCACTATCTTGTTGTTGAGGGTGAAGACTCCACCGACCCTGCTTATGTGGAATGGGAAGGCGGCGTCCTGACCTTCAAGCAGCCTAACGAGGGCGGCTACAGCATCTCTATGGCAGACGATGTGACAAGCACCACAGAGGTCATCGCAGTCAGCGGCAGCGGCACCTACGCCATCACGCTCAACAACGTTACCATCGATGCCAGTGATCTGGGCGCAGGCACCAGCGCCTTTACCATCAACGACGACATAAATGTAAACCTCACACTTAATGGTGCCAATACGCTTAAAGCCAGCCAGGGAGCGGCCGGTCTGAGAGGCGGATGGGGCAACTGGGAGACATTGACGATAGACGCTGATGCCACTGGCTCGCTGATCGCCACCGGCGGCACAGGCGATGATTCTGCCGGCATCTATTATGATGTTGTCAACATCTCAGGCGGCACGATCACGGCCACAGGTGGCACAGGCGATGGATCTGCTGGCATCTCCGGCTACGTAGTCACCGTATCAGGCGGCACAGTTACGGCTACGGGCGGCGCAGGCGATGATTCTGCCGGCATCTCCGGTGATGTTGTCACCATCTCAGGCGGCTCGGTCGAGGCCACAGGCGGCGGCAGCTCCTCTGATGGCATCTCCAGCTACCAAGTTAACATATCGGACGGCATCGTTACGGCTACAGGTGGTGCGGGTGATTGGTCTGATGGCATCTACAGCGTAATAATCACCATCTCCGGCGGCACGGTTAATGCCACAGGTGGTACAGGTGCCGATGGGGCGGGCGGCGGCTCAGGTATTTCAGGCTACGAAACCATCGATATTTCAGGCGGCGAGGTCAGGGCGCAAGGCGGCCTCTCCTCTGCGGGTATCGGCAGCTATCCCGGAGAAGATATTGGTGCCATCACCATCTCCGGCGGCAGCGTCACGGCGATCGGCGGCGACGCCCACAGCTACGATGAAGTGCTCTACGGCGCCGGTGCCGGCATCGGCTTTGGCGGTAGCTACTACAACGGCGACGAACCACCCTCCGGCGCCATCGCCATCTCCGGCGGCACGGTCACGGCAACGGGCGGCACGGGAGCAGGCGACAGCGCCGCTGCCGACATCGGCTTTGGCGGCAGCTTCGCTTACCCCGGCGATGCCACCACCACCATCACCATCTCCGGCGGCAGCGTCAAGGCCTCAAGCGCCTTGCCGGCCCCCAAAAGCGCCGCAGACGGCGGCATCCCCGTCTACCTGAACACGCTGACGGTGGGCTCTCCTGCCATTGCAGACGGCAAGGACGTCTCAAACCTCAGCGTAGATGGCGCAGCAAGCAGCTATGGTCTTGCCGGCGTGCTGACCAAAGACAACGGCAAGCTCTATTTCTGGCTTGGCGCAAATAGCACAGAAACCGCAGAGGTACAGCTTGACGCAGAAGGCACCAACTACGGCGCGACCTATGAGCGCGCGGCTAACAACGACAATACGGCAACTCTTCTGCCCCCGGCTGTTACCATAAGCGCCATCCCCAACATCTCCGCCCCGGTCGTCGGCGGCACACCGGCCACCACCACAGAAACTGCCCAATACACCGGCACTATCTCCTGGTCGCCCGAGGTCGCGCCCGGCGACACCTTTACCTGGGACACCGACTATACGGCCACCATCACCCTTACCCCCAAGACCGGCTGGACCTTTGAGGGCATCCCCGCGAACTTCTTTACCGTCGCCGGCGCCACCTTGGTCCAAAACGCCGCCAACAGCGGCACTGTCACGGCGGCATTTCCGATAACCGCCCCGGCAAAGGCCGCCTTGGAAAGCACCATCAAGGAGGCCAAGGCCATAGAGCGTACTTTCCAGACCGCGGCCAGCTGGGAGGCATTGCAGGCAGCGATAGCCAAAGGCGAGGCCGTAGACGCAAATCCCAATGCCACAGAAGCAGAGGTGGCCGCAGCCCTTACCGCGATAAACGACGCCATAGCGGCCCAATACTTTGACTACCCGGTGATGGAGGCCTTTGGCACCTGGTCAGGCACCGGCCCTCTCAGTGCCCGGATAAACGCCGACGTGAAATATTTCAGCCAACTGAAGCTGAACGGCTCCCTCGTAGCTACCACCAACTACACGGTCACCTCCGGCTCCACGGTACTGACACTGCATGAGGCCTACCTGAAGAGCCTGCCTGCCGGTAACCACTCCTTCATCGCCGAGTTTTCCAACGGCACTTCCGCGCCGATGTCGCTTACCATCTCCGCCAGCTCCGGCGGCGGGGGAGGTGGCGGCACCGTGCCGAAGACAGGCGATGACATCCTCGGAGCCGTTGCCCTCGTAGCCGCCCTGGCAGCAGCGGCCGCCGCCTCGCTTGCGCTGAGCCGCTACCTGCGCCGCAGAGCGCGAAGGGAGGGGCGCAGCTGAGCTTGATCGCCTCCACTGCGTTCAGGCGATAGTAAGTCAGAGCAAAAGGGGACGCCAGAACCGCCCCCTTTTGTCTCGGCGCTCACCCTCTGTGCTACAATCGGGCCATGAGGCTTTTTGTTGCCATAGGCTTTCCCGATGCGGTTAAAGACGCGTTGGCGGGCGTTGCCCATTCACTGGCGCGTCAAAGTGACGCAGGGCGCTTTGTGCCGCGTGAGAACTTTCATCTGACGTTGGCCTTCATCGGCGAGACCGGCAGGGTCAACGACGTGCGCGAGGTGGTGGAGCACGTTGCGTGGCGATATCTGGCCGCGCCGCTGGAACTGCGCCTGGCGGGCATTGGCAGCTTCAGGGACAAAGGTAAGGCAGGCCGTGACCGCAGCAGCCGCAGCGACCGTGACCGCAGCAGCCGCAGCGACGCGGGCGCGTCCGGCGATGGCCGCCACGGCCGCAGCAGCAGCCCCGCAAGCCATACCTGGTGGGTTGGGGTTGTGGAGAACCCCGCACTTCTCCAGATCGCCACCGTCTTGAATACCGAGTTGCGCGAAGCCGGCTTTAGCATCGAGCGCCGCAACTTTAAGCCGCATATCACCCTCGGTCGCGGCGTGGTTGCCCGCCGCCCGGTTGAGCTGGCCGCTCCGGATATCAGCCTGGCGGTGGGCGGGCTCTCACTGATCAAGTCCGATCTCAGCAGCGGCCGTCCAATCTATACCGAGCTGTTTCGGACGGCGGCAGAATAGCGACTCCTTACCGGTCTCCGCCTCCCTGAGCTGTGGTTTTCTCGTAGTAGGTCAGCGCGGCATGTCCCACGGCAAGAGTTGTGGAGTAGCCAAATGTGGCGCGTATCGCCCAGGCCAGCGGTGTCAGGCGCGCCACCAGCTGCCGTGCCAGAGCACGCGAGCAGAAGGCCCCGGCGACGAGTACTGCTATCTCCTTGATGCGGGCCGTACCCGGCTCCAGGCCGTACAGCGCTGCTATCTGGAACAACATCCGGGCCTGATTGGCGGTGAGCACGGGCATGTCGGCGCCGGGGATAAAGAAGGCGGCGGCGATTATCGCGTTAACAAAGGCAGCGGAGCGGATGATCTCCAAGGCTATCGGGCGGCGCATGAAAGGATAGGCCTGTCCGAAGCTCTGGCGCAGTCCGGGCAGGTTGCGGGCCACCCAGCGGCCGAGTTCCGCGAACAGCGCAGAAAGCTGTTCGTCGCTGAGTTGCCCGGCTGCCGCAGCTGCTGTTGCCCTGTTGCCGTCGGCTGCCGCAGTGCCCCTTTGTTCGGCCGCCGGAATTGTGGTTGTTGCGCCGAGTTGCTCTGCCACGTTGTTCAGCCACCCCGGTGTCGGCGCTACGATAATATTACTTATAAAATTAATAGTATCATTGCTCTCGCGGCCGTCATCGGGCTCGCATGCGGCATCGAGTTGGGTTACCAGCGTGGGAAAATCGGTGGCGATGGTTACCAGTGCGATGTCAAGCTCCGCAGCCTGAACGATCAGAGAGGCGTTGGCGCTGTTGGAGCCCGCAATCAACAGGTTCAACTCGGCTTTGGCGTCCAGGTGCGGACGCTCGTCATTAAATCCTACAACCTCGCAGCTAACATCGTCGCCCAGCGGAAACAGCTGCTCGTAGGCGTGGCGCAAGACGGTCGGGCTGGCACTGGCATCCACCAGTACCCGCAGCTTTACGGAGGCGTTGCTTTGCAGCACTTTGCTGCTTATCTTATTCAGTTTACTCATACTTAGCGGTAATTTACTCAAAAACGATTTCTTTTTTGCGCTCATGCAACCTTCTTCCGTAGCGTCTCGCCGTAGCTGCGCTTCCCTTGCGACGCAGAGCAGTGCGTTGCCCGAGAACATCATCCCAACATTTTATCATCCCGATGCCGCCAGATCGAAGAAATCAGGCCCAGGGCCATAAAATTTATCACCATGAACGACGAGCCGTAGCTCATAAAGGGCAGCGGAATACCGGTGATTGGCATCAGTCCACAGGTCATGCCAATATTTTCAAAAATCTGAAAAAGCCACATTCCCAAAATACCGGTGGCGACGAGCGTGCCAAACAGATCGTTGGCACTTAAAGCCACGCGCAGCACGCAGAACAGCAGCACCGCGTACAGCGCAACGAGCAGCGCGCTGCCCAGAAAGCCAAATTGCTCTGCAAGTACACAGAATATGAAGTCAGTAGGTGATTCCGGCAGAAAGCCGAGGCCGGACTGAGTGGCATTGCCGATGCCCTTGCCCAAAAACCCACCAGAGCCAATAGCAATTTTTGCCTGCTTGAGATTGTAGCCGACGCCGTCGGGGTCGAGGTTCTCATCCAAAAACACCAGCAGCCGATTTTTCTGGTAGTCTTTGATAAAAACGTCGCTGCCAAAGGCGCTGTCCAGATGAGAGTCTACGGACAAGGCGATAACGATGCAAGCGATTACCACACCCACGGTAATCAGCAGCCATTTGCGGTTGGCGCCGCCGGTGAACAGTACCACCATGCCAATCGCAAATAAGACCATCGCCGTGCCCAGGTCGGGCTGGGTCATGATGCAGAGGATAGGGGCGAAGATGAATCCGAGCACCTTGATATATTCGCGTCCAGAATTAATCTTTCCTTGATAGCGAGCGATCAGGGCAGCCATGTAGACGATGGTAACGATCTTGGCCAGCTCGCCGGGCTGAAACTGTTGGCCGAAGATGGATATCCAGCTGCGAGCGCCGTTTACCGTGACGCCAAGAAAGGGTATCAACGGCGAGAGTAGCAGGAGCAGATCCACCAGCAGCAGCGGGTAAACAAAACCGCTGAGTCGACGATAGTCAAAGCGCCAGAGTACCGCCATCGCCATAACGCCGATGCCCACACCGGCGAGTTGGCGCGGAAATGAGTACTGGCTGCTGTCCTCGATTGCCGTATATACCACCAGGAGGCCGTAGCCGCAGAGCAGAACGGCGAGTATCAGGATAGGCAGGTTTGCCGTCTGAGTGATGCGGCCAAACAAGGTTGTGGAACCCAGAGTCCGGTGCGTGCCGTGCCCGGCCTGTATCTTTGGTGCGACGGGCATCTCAGCGCTCCGATCCTATATACCTCATGGCCCGCAGCGCCGCGCCCGTCGTCAGTTTCGTCATCATCTCAGCGCTCCGCCGTAGACTGATAGGTGACTACGGCACCTTCCTCAATGCCGTAGATATGGGCAAAAATGTGTTGGACGGCGACGATCGCAGTGCCGTTACCACTGCCGCCCTCCTCCACAACACAGGCCGCGCAGTACTGGGGGTCTTCCGCCGGTGCAAAAGCCACAAACCAGGAC
The DNA here is from genome assembly GCA_031276475.1 of Coriobacteriales bacterium. Lineage (GTDB taxonomy): Bacteria > Actinomycetota > Coriobacteriia > Coriobacteriales > UBA8131 > JAISMZ01. Next base: position 4,822 of record JAISMZ010000128.1, on the reverse strand, counting down.
AGCGGCCCTTTGCCCTGCACCTCGCCGGTGCCCGTCTTGCCAGCGACCGTCGCGGGGATGCTGGCGAAGATGTCGTATTGCTGTACCACGAGCTTTAAGCCTTCCAGCACGCGCTCGCGCTGTTTCGGCTCAAATTTGGGCTGCGCCTCGACCTCTTTGATGTTGTGGGCGACCACCTGTTCACCGTCCTTGTCGACGATTTTATAAAAGATATGAGGGGTGATAAGTTTACCGCGTGCAACTCCTGCGTAAGAATTGGCCAGCTGTAGTGGGGTGATAAGCAGATCTCCCTGACCGATGGCCAGGTTGGTCATGTCGCCGGGCTGCCATTGGGCGTCTTCGGGCGTGTCGGAGAAGGCATCCAGCTTCCATTCTGCATTGGGGAGACGACCGGCAGCCTCGCCCGGCAAGTCGATGCCGGTGGTACTGGCAAAACCCCAGGAGCGAATATAATCCTGAAAATCGTCAACCCGCGCCTCCTTGGGCTGATTGACCCAGCGCTGGTAGAAGGCAAAGCCCACGTTATAGAAGAAGACGTCACAGGAGACCTGAATCGCCTGCTCCAAATTGACCGCGCCGTGGCCCGCAGGATAGGTCCAACACTGCTGGCCCCAGCGGTTATCATCGTCGTAAGGGTACCAGATGCCCGAGCAGTAATGTGCGGTGCCATCATCTATGATGCCATGGGTCAGGCCTGCCAGAGAGGTGAAGGCTTTAAAGGTCGAGGCCGCCGGATACTGTCCGGCGATAGCCCGGTTGGTCAGCGGATAGCCCGTGCTCTCGCCCGTCAGTTGCTCCCAGAGGTCAGCGGAAATGCCATCGGAGAGATCGGTTGGGTTAAAGGTCGGGTAACTGGACATCGCCAAAACACCACCATCGCGCACGTCCAGCACCACCAGGGCGCCGGCTGAGGCATTGGGGTTGCCCATATCGCGGGCCGAACGGATGGTTTCGGCGAGGATTCGGTCGCTGGCCTGTTGGAGTTGGGCGTCGATGGTTAAACAGACGTCATCGCCGGCGATCGGGTCGCTTTCGGAGAGTATGCCGGTAGGGTTACCGTCAACGTCCACCTTAAAGACCCGCGCTCCGTGCATGCCCTGAAGCATCACCTCGAAGGCCGCTTCGGCACCGTCCTTGCCAATAGAATCGCCAGGTTCGTAGTGCACGGGGGCATCATCGGCCTGGGACTGAAGCACTTCTTCGGTTACGGGACCCGTGTAGCCCAGCACGTGGGCGGCCATCGTGCCGTAGGGGTAGTAACGCACGGTGCGCGACTCAACGTTCACTCCAGGAAACAGCATCTTATGCTCGCTGACAAAAGCCAGTGTACGCATCGGTACGTCGGTGGCGATGATGTGGTCGGACTGCACGCCTTGCGTGTCGTCAAGGAGGTTGCGTCGGATGATGCCTTTGGGAATCCCCAGCACCAGCGACAGGCGATGAACCAGCGGGCGGTTGTCTGCCAGTGACTTCTTGCCGGTGAGCATTGTCGCTGGCCGGTTGCCCACCAGCTCAACACCATTGCGGTCGAGGATTCGCCCGCGCACCGCCGGCAGACTGACGGTAGAACTCATATTCTCCGTGGCCTGCTCGACGTAGCGCTGATTGGCGAGTATCTGCAAACTCCAAAGCTTTACCAGCAGCGTGCCAAAGACTGCTGCGATGACGATGCCAAAGGCATAAAAGCGTCCTTTGCGCTCAATACCTTTCTTTTCGCGCAGCTCGCCACTGAGACGCAGGCGATCCTCGTTTTGCGGATCGACGATGTCGGCGCGAGCAAAGCGACTTTGGTAAAGCACCTTGCGATGGCGCTTGCGATAGATGACGCGGCCGACGAGGATGGTGGCAAGGACGATGACGAAGGCGAGGACGCCAATCAGGATGGCAATGGCGGTGGACGTCATATCAGTGCAGTTTTCGGTTCAGCGGGCGGCCGTGCAGCTTGCCACCCTTGCCAGGCTGCTTGATTTTTCTGCTAAATGGCCTGCCGCCCGCGCCGGACAGTCTGCCGCCCGCGCGTGGGGGTGGGCCGTCGCTAAAGCGACCGCCGCCGTTGTTGGTGCGCCGGCCCAGCAGATGCGCGCAAAGCAGGAACACCAGCCCAAGAACGGCATCGTAAAGCGTGGTGGGTAAGACAATATGGAGGAGGGAGCCGGTAAAATCGAGGTCGGGATTCACCAGGGCCTGGCCCACGCCATATAACAACTCGCCAAACAGTGTCGCCAGTATTACCAACAGCATCTCGACGACCCAATGCTCGGTAAAGGTGCCTTTGTTCAGCGAGCTGATGGCCAGGGCAAGTATCGTCAAAATCAGCGCCATCAGTCCGAAGGGGCCGCTGGAGATCAGGTCAAAGAGCAGCCCGGAGGCAAAGCCAAAGACCGTGGCCGGCACCAAAGGCAGCCGGATGGCCTGAATGATAACGGTTACCAGAACCAAATCGGGCACGATGTTGGCAACACGAATGTTGGGCGCGATGATAATCTGGGCCAGCAGGGCAGTGAGGCCGATAATCAGGGTGCGCACAGCTCGTGTGGTGGTTGGCGACATATCAGTTACCGCTTTCCGAGGCGCGCGAGGCACCACTGCCGCTGGTAGTGCCACTGCCGCTGGCCGCGTTGCCGCTGCCGCTGGCCGCGCCGGAACTGCTGCTGGAGTCGCTTTTCGCACTGCTGCTGAGCGCCAGACTGCTCAGATCCGGTGTTGCCACTGCGGCGTTACGACCGGTCAGCACTACGACTTCCTCATAGGACTCCACGCGCGAGACCGGTTTAACAACAACCGTCTGATAAACATCCGCAACGCCATGGGTGGCGCTGACCACCTCACCAATGACGATACCTTTGGGGTAGACGCCGCCGGCGCCAGAGGTTATCACCACATCGCCAGGCTCCACGGGGCTGTCAATGGGTAGATAGCTGAGGTAGAGCAGGCGTTCGGACGAGCCAGAGAGAATGCACTCCGCGCGACTGGCCTGCAAAAAGACAGCAACCCCACTGGAGGGGTCGGTAATCAGGCGGACCGTGGCAGAGAACTGCCCGACCGTCTCCACCTGCCCGAGCAGGCCGTTGGGGCTCATCACGGTCATACCCGTGCTGATACCGTCGCCCGAGCCTTTGTCGATGGTGATGATCTGGTTCCATGAATCGCTGGAGTGAGAGAGGATGCGCGCCGTTGCAGATTCCAGTTTGTAGGCGTCCACAAGGCCAAGCAGGGCCTTCAGACGCTCGTTTTCGAGTCGCGCTTCTTCCAGCCGCCCTACCAGGGCGGTGAGCTCCTCGTTATTCGTGCGCAGCTCGGTAAGAGTTTCCGAGGCGACAACGGCGTTATCGCCCGCTTCGTTTAAAGTTTTCAGCGGCACTGCTAAAAAGGAGCCGAGCTGTTGCATCGGTACGGTAACGGTCATCGCCGCCCGCCGCAGGTTGTGAATCGGGCCGCCTTCGCCCTCGCGCACGCCGAGAGTCAAAAGCGCCAGGGCCAAGGCGATCAGCACGACCGGAATCACGCCACGAGGCAGCCTTTTGGGCTTGTCGGGTGCAATCGTCATACCTTTTCCTATCGCTGCGTGTAGGAGCGCTGCAAGGCGTTGGGGTTCTCCAGGGCCATGGAGCACCCCATGACAACATTGGTAAAAGCGGTTTCGGAGACATAGACGGGCACCTCCAATTCCCGAGCCAGAAACACGTCGAGCATCTTTAGAAGGGCACCACCGCCGGTCAGCAGTACGCCGTTGGTGATGACGTCGGAGGCCAGGTCGGGGTCGGTCTCCAGAAAGGTCTCTTTGATGGCAATCAGGATATCTTGCAGGGGCGCCTTGATGCCCTCGCGCACGTCTTCGGACTGAATCAACTCGTTGCGCGGCAGGTTTGAGGAGAGGTCGCGGCCGGCGATCTCCATATCCAGCTCGCCGGTTGCTATCGGCATAGCCGAACCGATGGCGATCTTGATGTCTTCCGCCGTTCGCACACCGATGTTCAGTCCGTAGACCTCGCGCACATGGCGAGCTACGGCTTCATCAAACTCGTTGCCGGCGATGCGCAGCGAGCGCGAGGTGACGATGCCGCCCAGCGAGATCACGGCGATCTCGGTGGTGCCGCCGCCGATGTCTACGACCATTGAACCGGTGGGCTCCTCCACCGGCAGGCCGGCACCGATGGCTGCCGCCATCGGCTCCTCAATCAGGAAGGCCTGGCGAGCCCCGGCCTGGATGGTCGCCTCAAAGACGGCGCGCTTCTCCACAGAGGTTACGCCGCAGGGGATGCAGATCACGATTCGCGGCTTGGGCTGCCAGATTCGCGTTTTGGGGTTGGCCTTGTTGATGAAATAGGACAACATTGCCTCGGTGACGTCGTAGTCGGCAATGACGCCGTCGGAAAGCGGTTTTTCAACCGAGATATTGCCGGGGTTGCGTCCGATCATCTCGCGGGCTTCGGTGCCCACGCTGAGTACGCGGTTGACCTCGTTGTCGATGGCCACCACGGAAGGCTCATTCAGCACGATGCCTTCGCCAGCGATAGCCACCAAGGTGTTCGCGGTACCCAGGTCGATGGCCATGTCGCAGCTCCACTGGCTGAAGATGTTATCAAAAAACGACATCGTCGCGTAGTACTCCTCGTCTGCAATAGTCCACTGTAAAAGCCCGTTTTGGGCTGGAAAACTCTATTTTACCATGTTGTCGCCTACTTCACCCAGAGAGGCGCCAAGTTGACACAGAACGCCGCCCACCGCAGCTCCGTCGGCCGTATTGCTCCGTTACAAAAAAGCCCCGTCTGCCGGCCGGCAGACGGGGCTTTTTTGTAACGGAGCAATACGGCCGACGGAG